>JBMFSZ010000174.1:0-7370 GCA_049967315.1 Desulfomonilaceae bacterium | reverse complement strand
CATATGACACAGCCCGACAGTTGCGGCTCTGGCAGAGTCGTTCGGTCGAGGCTCGATGACAAATCACTGGATAGATCTAAAAAACAGCGACTGCTTCCTTATAATGGGTAGTAATGCCGCGGAAAATCACCCCATATCAATGAAATGGGTTTTGCGCGCAAAAGATAGGGGGGCCAAGGTCATATCCGTCGATCCCCGATTTACAAGAACTTCAGCCGTAGCTGATTTCTGGACCGGTTTGAGGTCGGGCACTGACATCGCTTTCCTGGGTGGTATGATTAACTACATTCTGTCAAATGGAAAATTCTTCAAAGAATATGTCGTTAATTATACTAACGCTCCTTTTATTGTGAATGAGAAATTCTCCTTCAACGATGGTCTCTTTTCCGGATGGGATCCAAAGATCAAAAAGTACGACAAATCTACCTGGACAGTAACAAAAGACTCCAAGGGCTTGCCCGAGAAGGATGAAACCCTTCAGCATCCGCGATGTGTGCTCCAGTTACTTAAGAAACATTATTCCCGTTACACCCCGGAAAAAGTTTCAGAAATAACCGGCACCCCTGTAGATGATCTCCTCAAGGTCTATGAAGCCTACGCGGAAACAGGCGAAAAGGATAAGTCCGGAACTATCATGTACGCTCTGGGCTGGACCCATCATTCCGTTGGGGTTCAAAATATTCGCTCCAGCGCGATAATTCAGCTATTGCTGGGGAACATCGGAATCGCTGGTGGCGGCATAAACGCTTTGAGAGGTCAGCCTAACGTACAGGGATCAACTGACGGTTGCCTTTTGTGGGATTTGCTCCCTGGTTATCTGAAAATTGGGAAGGCGTCTCTTCAAACCCTGGCCGAGTACAACAAATACTTTACTCCCAAGACTTCTGATCCCATGTCCGCCAACTGGTACAGTAACTACTCAAAGTACAGTGTAAGCTTGCTCAAGAGTTATTTTGGCGACCAGGCTTCTGCGGATAATGATTTTGGCTACGCATGGTTGCCCAAGGTTGAAGACGACAAGACTTATTCCTGGATGGACATCTTTGACGAGATGTATAAGGGAAAGATAAAAGGGCTTTTCCTTGTCAGCCAAAACCCCTCCGGTAGTTCCCCTAACGCCACAAAGACTAATCGGGCTTTAGGCAAACTGGACTGGATGGTGGTAGCTAACATCTTCGATAATGAGAGCGCCTCATTTTGGCGTGGTCCAGGCATGGACCCGAAAAAGATCAAGACAGAGGTATTTCTGCTTCCTGCAGCCTGTTCTGTGGAAAAAGAAGGAAGCCTGACAAATAGCGGGCGTTGGGTACAGTGGCGCTACAAAGCTGCAGAACCACCCGGTATGGCTATTTCGGACGGCGATATCATAATCAGGATTTTTTCCAAGATAAGAGAACTTTACAAAAAAGATGGAGGCAAGTTCCCTGACCCCATTCTGAACATCAAGTGGGATTACACTGATGAAAAGGGAGCCTTTGATACACACAAGATGGCCAAAGCCCAGAACGGCTACTTCTTGAAAGATGTCGAAATCAACGGCCAAAAATTTAAAAAGGGTGACCTTGTTCCGTCCTTTGCTTTTCTCCAGAACGACGGTAGCACATCCAGTGGAAACTGGCTATATTGCGGTAGCTACACTAATGCCGGCAACATGATGACACGTAGGGGAAAAGAGGATCCTACTGGGCTAGGCCTCTATCCGAATTGGACCTGGTGTTGGCCGGTGAACCGAAGGATTATTTACAACAGGGCATCAGTAGATCCTAACGGAAATCCATGGAACCCCAACAGGGCCCTGCTCAAATGGGATGGAAAGAAATGGGTAGGAGACATTCCAGATGGGCCATGGCCTCCGATGGCTGACAAGAAGGCAGGGAAGCTACCCTTTATAATGAAACCTGACGGTGTGGCTTCCATTTTCGGTCCTGCGATGGTTGAGGGACCATTCCCGGAACATTACGAACCTTTTGAGGGGCCTCTAACCAAGAACCCCTTGTCCAGCCAACTTAACAACCCCTTGGTGAAAGTGTTCCACAGCGATGTGGACAAATATGCTCATAATGATCCCAAGTTCCCCATTGTCTGCACAACCTACACGATAACGGAACACTGGTGTTCGGGATCCATGACCAGATGGCTCCCGTGGCTACTGGAGGCACAGCCCGAAGCTTTTGTCGAAATGAGTGAAGAGTTGGCAAAGGAATTGGGGATAAAAAAGGGAGATAGGGTCAAAGTCTCTTCAAAAAGAGGCGAAGTGGAAATGGTGGCCGTTGTTACCCCAAGATTCCACCCCTTCAAAGTTGGACACAAGACGGTTCATCAGGTCGGGATGCCCTTCTCTTTTGGGTGGTTAATCCCAAAATCCAAGAAGGATTCCACGGCCAATCTGCTTACTCCTGATGTTGGTGACCCAAATACCATGGCTCCTGAGTATAAGGCGTTCATGGTCAATATCAGAAAGGCGTAGGGAGGTATAGAAAATGTCAGAAGGTTTTTCGATTATGGTAGACACCTCCCGATGCACTGGTTGTCGAGGTTGTCAGATTGCATGCAAGCAGTGGAACGGGCTACCGGCGACTCATACTAAAAATGTCGGTACATACCAAAATCCTCAGGATCTGTCCGCAGTGACTTGGAAACTCGTCAGATTTGACGACGGTAAAGATGACAAAGGCAAGCCCTACTGGTACTTCTTTACCGATTCATGTCGCCATTGTTTGAGTCCTGGTTGCATGGCAGCGTCAGAAAACGGTGAAATCAAGCAGGATGAAAAAACTGGGGCCGTATTGTTCACTCCCAAGACAAAAGATCTTGATTTTAAGGCCACGCTCGAAGGCTGTCCGTACAACATTCCGCGACAGGACAGCAAAACAAAGCAGCTTTTCAAATGCACGATGTGCTTTGATAGAATTACCAACAACGAGATACCCGCTTGTGTCAAGACCTGCCCTACCAATGCAATGGTATTCGGGGAGCGGGACAAGATCGTAGAAATGGCGAAGAAACGGGCTCAGCAGCTCAAAAAGACGTATCCTAACGCGGCTGCTCTAAATGCGGACGATGTGAGGGTGATATACGTCGTGAAGGATAATCCGAAGAAGTACTACGAGTTCGCCGCGGGCAAGTAGTCTATCTTTTACGTATAGATTGGCCGCCCGGAATTTCGTACGTCAGGCGGCCTTTCTTTTGACATTTAAACTTACTCCAATTAAAATACTATCATGATCTTTTACTTTAGGATGGGGTTGTTTGAATCGGGACGCAACGAATTTCAAGCTGAGATTTAAAATCTGGCTTGAAAATGAAAACGGCAAGGCCGCTATTGGCTATGGAAAGGCCAGGATACTCGTGGCCATCAAAAAGACCGGATCCATAAATGCAGCCGCCCGAGAACTGAAACAACCTTACAGAAACGTGTGGGCAAAGATCCGGGAAGCAGAGAAACAATGTGGTATCAAACTAGTAAAAACTACCTTTACAGGATCAAGTCTTACCCCGGAAGGACAGCACATTCTCCGCAAATATACCGAACTGCTGAGAAGCTGCACGAGGTCAACTCAGTCGAAATTTCACCAGCTATTTGGACATACCCACTCTCAGGCTGAAGAGCCCACAACTAGTCAGGACACTGAGCAGGAATAGCGCACACTTCTATCATCTTCGCCTACAAATTTTACTCATCTCCATGAGCAAATATATTTAATCGAAATGGAAATTCCTTACCCATGTGTCGAAGTATCTAGTGACTCGTGGTTTCCTGTTTTCTGAGTGTCAAACAGGAAAAGCTTTTTTAAACTAGCTCCAACTGCTGCCACGTAATAGCTCGCGTCTAAAATTGTGAACTTATTCGAAGTCTGTGCGCGTCAAAAGCGCCCTTCCTAAGAGGAACATCATTTCAAATTTTCAGTCTCTCTTGCAAATGGCAACCCCTTTCAGGCTGGACTCCAACACTATCGGTAACTGCACGATTTTCAAGCTCCAACCGAATGAGAGTCATTTACCTGACCTCGCTTTGACCAATAATTATAATTCACGAAAACAATGCCCCGGTCTTATACTGATGAATTAGGTTTTTTATGGATTTGCGGCTGCGGCAGGAGCGTCACTACGTGCAATGCTCAAAAGGCACAACAGGCACAGGGCCTTTTAACCTGTTTGTCAGGTTAGTAACTAAGGAAATTAAATTTAATTACCCAAAAAGTTGTGAACATTTTTCAGTTTAATCTATTTGACAAGTTCCAATGTCTTAAGTTATTTTTTAGTTGACATTTTGCACTTTAGCTAGATATGTTTCTGTAGACATAACAACGTACTGATCAGTGCCATAAAAAGAGTTGGGGGCCTTTTTGGGATAAACTGTGATCGTGGTGGTGTTGCTATCTTTGCGACGAGGTGGTGGTTTGGCAACCTAGTCAGTATCTGAGTAGTCATCTTAGGAGTTTGGTGGGTTGAAATGAAAAATTTGAGGATATGGCTTCTGATTGCACTGATGGGGCTCGGCGTTCTTGTGACAGATAGAACTGCCTCAGCCTTTGAATTCTCCATGGATGGGCAATTTAACTGGGAATACGATATGCGAGGCCAAACCGGTTCAAATGGTTTCTTCGGACCATATGATCAGGACGCTGGTAGCGGGGCCACCTATACGCCCGCGACGGTCACACCTGTGTTAGTGCCAGGCTCTAGTCAGGCGCCTACTGTTATGAACAGCGTCGTACAAAACGCCATTACACCCGGAGCTGCTACAGCTTACGGGGTAGGCTATTTTGCTCCCCTGAACTTCTGGATGGGCTTTAATCTTGCAGGAAACGACCAGAATTTGACCACCAGTGGCTCTTCTTTCACATCAGGTTCTAACGGTTCATGGAACACGGTTTACATGGATACCCTTATGGATCTCCACTTAAACAGGGCTGTACGGGTCAGAGGACGGTACCATATCGGGCAATGGCAAACACCAGGAATCTCTACTTCTCCAGGAGAAATGGTGGCGTCCCAGTATCTCATGTACCACTCTAACGGTGTACAGCGTTCAATTTCTCCCGGTTACTGGAATACACTCTGGATGTCTGTCCATTTGCCCTGGGGAATTCTTTCCCTTGGCAAGAAACCCATGATTTTAGGAATCGGCCTTGGCTTTAATGGTCAAGAAAACAGGACGTTCGACCACATTATGCTACGAGGCTGGTATGGCCCGTTTCGGATGATGGTGGCTTATGCCCCCTATCAGCCAGGAATGTCCAATTCGGCGTACTATAATCAGGATTTTGACCAAAACAGCAATAGGGTATGGAACAATATGGACGGATTGCTATATCAATCCGGGTCAATAGACGCTGGGATTGTATGGGCCCAGTACGGCTGGCACACTGGTGGCGAAGGTATCCTCGCCTCTCCAGGAGTTCGAACCAATAATCCTTATGGTGATTTCGCTGGTAATTTGGGCTGTGTATACTTCAAATATAATAATGGTCGTTTCTTTTTCAACTCAGAAGCAGACTGGTTTTATCTGAACGTGAAAATGCATAAACGCCCTTATCCCGGCCTCCCTCCATACCGCCAGCATTGGCGGTGGGCCGCTCTCGGTGGCGCCATCGGTGGCCCCGCCAAAATAAGCCTTTTATATGCGTGGCTTGCTGGACCAGACAGAAGGGGAGGAAAGCAGATTGACCAGACTGGACTAATGACTGACGTAGGCATTCGATGCAATCAGTTTTCTAATACGGGTTTTTTCCGGCCATACAGTTACCTTATGGTTTACGCCTACGGACTCGGAACCCACATGAATGCGGACACATTAAATGGGACAGCCGAGGACGCGTCGATCTATGCCGCTCGCCTTGATTATGCGGTCGCGGCCAACCTGAATATTTATGGAAGTTTTTTCTGGGCGGACAGAACCAGCAAGAGCGGCTATGGCTGGGGATTTATGAGAACAGATACTGCCCATCCTGGAATGGTGACTTGGGCAGACCGTACAGGGGCTCCTAACATCCCTGATCCCAATTTGGGTTACGAAATTGGAACAGGACTCGACTGGAAACTTCTTGAGGGGTTTACGATGACCCTGACCACCTCGTATTGGAAACCCGGCAAGTGGTTCGGTTACGCCTGTGTGGATAAATCGCTCCCTAACTGGAACCTGCCAACGGGCGGGACGAATTTCGGATGGGGAGTGTTACCAAGCAGAAGCATAGATCCAGTTTTGGGAACAGAATTAAAATTGATTGGCGTTTTTTAGTCGGCGAAAACATGGAGGTTATTATGACTCGTTTTCTGATTTTGGTGGTCACAACGATGAACATGCTGGTCACCGGCGCCTTTGCTGATACTCTTACAATCGGCGCAGGCGCAGGTTATAAGCGCATGGTGGGAGAGATCATCCAGGCGTATGAAAACAAGGCGGGGCAAAAAGTTGACGCAATTTTTGGTGACATGAAGGAGGTTATGACTCAGGCGAAAACCAGTCGGAATGTGGCCATGGTGTTAGGTGAACAGAATTTCCTGAAAAATCCCGAGTTCGGCTTCACTTCTTTTTCAAAGCTGGGTAGAGGAATTCTGGTATTAGCGTTTGGTAAAAACGTTAAGCTCACTAAGCCAGAAGACCTCATCGCAACGGGAATAACCAGGGTTGGAGTAGCCAGTCCAAATAAAACGATTTACGGCAAAGCTGCCCACGAATTTTTGGAAACTTCCGGCCTTTACAAACAGATTGAAAAGAAAATTGTGCTGATGCCAACGTGTCCTAAGATAATGGCGTCTCTCACTGGTGGAGAAATTCAGGCAGGGTTCGTAAATCTTACTGAAGCAATATACTTGCAAGACAAGATTGGAGGGTACGTCGTAGTGGACGAAAGTAAATATGAGCCAATAAATCTTGTGTTCGGGGTGTTCAAAGGTTTTGAAAATCATCCTGAGACAGTGCAGTTCCTGAAGTTTTTAGAAAGTGATCCAGAAGTTAAAAATATAATCAAGAAATCAGGACTTTAAATAAATAAAAAGGAACCTCTAGCGCCATTTTTGGCTCAAATGCTGGGATTGGAGAGCGTTTAGTGCAAAAGCTGATTGTTGTTTGCAGTAGGCAAATTTTAAATTCAAAACCTGTGATTCCTTTGAGCATGAATTGTTTTGCGTATATAGTTATATGATGACTAATCAGTATATGATTCAGTCACAATTAAATGAAAAATTTGTGGGTATGGATTCTGATTACATTGATTGGGTTAAGCGGCCCTATCGCAGGCAGGAGTGTCTCGGCGTTTGAATTATCTTTCTGGCAACCAGGTAAATGGTTTAGTTATGCCTGCGTGGATAAGGCGCTTCCTAACTGGAGTCTACCGACTGGTAGGGCTAACTTCCAATGGTGTGTA
>JBMFSZ010000173.1:0-7390 GCA_049967315.1 Desulfomonilaceae bacterium | reverse complement strand
TATTGCGCAGGTGAATTCAGGTGTCGGCGTCAATTCCTATGACGAGAAAGGAAACGAAAATGAACAGGGTACTTAAAAATGTGTTTATGGCAGGCATCACACTGATGTTCGTTGAAATTTCTACTCTCAATGAAGTGGAATGGTTCCCACCGGAAATAACCCAAAATTTTGCGGCATTTTACATGCCGGTAGCGTCAGGAGCTACATTGATTTCCGTGACAAACGATCTTTCAAAATCCAGCAATTTGGACCAAGAAGTTTCAAAACTTCCTGGGCAAAATTTGAAGAGATAAACGGGGACAAACCTTAATCGTTTGTCAGATTGAGTCTTTAAACGCTCTATATTGGGGGACTACAACCGTCAACTAAGATTAATTATTTTAACTGTTTAAACTAGCAAATTATGATTTCCCTCCCGTTGGAGGCGGCCATGAAAACAATTTGCCGTGTGCGCTGTCTGTCTGAGGTCCCGAAGTTTCAGAGCCCCATTGATCCCACAAACAGCCAAGAACTATTTGAAACATTAGGGTTCTGTAATTCTAAGCCACTCGAGTGTCCTCGCGGTGGGATATTTCGACTATTTGGAAATTTAACAGCAATGGAGTCGCCCCAAATCAAGAGCGGGGGGCAAATGTTTAGCCACAGGGAAGCAAGGGCGGTAACTGAGCAAATTCCATACTGAATTCAAGATTGACTCGCCGGATCGCGCGTAGCCGAACTCTAGCCCCTTTTGCTGGCTAACTATTTGCGTGAAATGCTGTTTGAGTGTATAATCTGATCTAAATTTTTCCTCTGTGTTGATTTTTAGCGAGAGTGGCGGAATTTGGCAGACGCACCGGACTTAGGATCCGGCGGGGCAACCCATGGGGGTTCGAGTCCCCCCTCTCGCACCATTAAAAAACATGTATCACAACGGAAAAGAAAAGAGCTCCTCAAAATGAAAAAGAAGCTTTTAGTTTTAGCTTTCTCGGTGTGCGCGTTTATGATCTCTCAGGACGACAATGCGATGGCGCAATATTATTCATATTATTATCCTCAATATTACGCGCCTCCTGGTTATTATCCTCCTCCCCCGACCCGACAAAGCCAACCCGTAAGTCCTTATTACTTCAGAATGACTCCCGACCCTTACCAAATGTGGCGCTGGGATCGGCACAACCGTTGGGAGGATTATGAACAGTCGCTTCGCAGCCCATTAAACCCCGAAACTGACCTAAGCTATATGCTCAGGACTTTTTAGGAAATTGTCCACTTAACAATAACCATCTAAACTTTTCAGTATTCGTAGAGATAGTAATACAGGGCTACAGCTATCGTCAAAACACCGAGAGCTAATATCTTTGTCAGAATATAGGTTTCCATGGACCTATTATATTCGGGATAAAAATTTTTAGAAGCGAAAAGCCTTCCAGAAAAAATAAAAAGCAGCGTGACAGTTTTATTGTTGCGCCGCAAGAGAATTTATGCTAAACCTGTTTCTAGTTAACCGAACTAAGTCCTCGACATGGTTGTATTATTTTTTAGGGGCTGATGCAGGCTTTAACTTCAGTCGCATCTTCGATATTCCTGAATTTCGTAATTTGGGAACGGTTTCCTTCGTAATAAACTCTCGATTTTAATTCGGCCCAGTTGATTAGGTTCACCGGGGGGGCCACAGAACAGGCTATCTCATCGCCTTGATGACAGCCAGGTATTTAAAAGTGGTGAAATTTTTTACTATCCTGTTGTTTCATGTTTTGATTGGGTTTTTTGATTTTATTCTGGATGCGCCACTGGCCGCCAATGCAGTTGATACACATCCCGACTCCTCACAGTTAAACTCCCTAAAAATGACAAATAGAAGCGCTCTCCGAAAAAATACTCATCTCTCCAATCAGCCATTAGCTCCCAATCTCCGACAAAACCAACGGACTAGTGACGAAACCTCGTCCAGAAGGTTTTCCGAACCAGAGTGTTATCAGGTCGGTGATGAAAAGAAATGCCTTTATTATGAGGTCGTGAAAATCAGAAACGGGATCGCATCGGAAATCTCTGGGGTGCTGCGATGCCTTTTCCACAATCAATGTTCAAGCAGATTTGGCGAGGAATCTGAAGTTCTTTTAGACAAAGGTTTTATAGAAATTCTAACGGGTCGTTACGGTCATGAAACTGAGCGGAGTTCTATTTCTGTTCCCCCACGAATTAGGCGAGGCCGAGGTAAGATCTCGAAACAAAAAGGAATCATTCGATACTTTCCTGCACACAACGATGAGATCAACGAATTTGCAAATATAGAGTCTGCATCACCATCAAAAATCTGTGCAGATGATGTTGATCACGATCTACATCACCCTTGGGAATCCATAATTTGGCATGACGACCAAAATTCACTGATTTTTATAAAAGATACCAGAGCTCGAATCAATCAGATTAAAAAGATCATAGCATCATTGGATAAAAAGGCTGCCCAGATTCGTATCGAGAGCAGGATTATCCGAGCTAACAAAGATTGGAGCAGGGGGATCGGGATACTTTGGGGTGGCAGAAACAACCAGTTTGGCGGAGTGAAAACAGATCGTTACAGTTACTGGGGCATCACTGGCAATCAGTCCGGGGCGCCTGCCAATACAGCAACTGGCGCCAATTTAAAACAGACAATTTTTGACAAAGGTGTTCAACAGGTTACGAACAGGACTATCACATCAAGTGAAATTCCTTCCCGGTTAGCAGTCAATTTACCCGCGGCCGTAGCCAATATCGGAGACGTTATGGGGCTGGGATTACAGTTTGGGCTGCTGGGCAATCAGTATATTTCGGAACTGGATATGCGTATCCAGATTGGCGAAGCCCAAGGGCAAGCGCGAACCATAGCCCGTCCCAATATACAGGTTTCGGATGGGAAGACGGCAGTTATTAAAAGTGGGTCTGTGCTAAATGTCCAAACATCCTCGCCACAATGGGGAACTAACGCCGAACTCGTGGATGTGTGTCTGAAGCTCCAGGTTAGACCAAAACTTCTTTCCGATGGAAGAATCAGAATGGCGATAGTTGTCACAGACAATGAACCCAACATCATGCCGACAACGGGAGAATTATATCTGGAACGCGAGGCTCATACTACTTTGACGGTCCGTGATGGTGAAACATGCGTTATTGGTGGGATCATAAGGGATACCGCTATGGGCAGACGAGAGGGATGGCCAGGGCTCATGAATCTCCCAATAATAGGTATGCTGTTTAGCAACAAGACCAAGGCTAAAGAAATAGACGAATTACTGGTATTTATAAGTCCTAAGATAGTGTTTGGCTCAAAGTAAAAACGCGGCCAGGGTATTTGCTGTATGGACAATCAGTGCAGTCAAAGAAAACCAGTGGAGCACTGCAAAATCTTACCCTATTCAGCCCTGACACTTGCGTTAAATCAATGCGTTTTATTGTAAGTCCTCAGTATAGCCTCAAGCACTGATCCTCCGATTGCCCTAGCCTTTTCTGAAATTGTTGTACAGTAGGATGAATCTCCGCGCGGATCTACATCCCCTATTTTCAGGTTCGGTGTCACATAGATGCCGGGCCTGATCAATCCTCTTAAAACACCGCTAAGACGCGTTGTTACGGGTTCATCGCAGACATGACCTACCACCTCCCCTTCTTCCACCAACGTCCCAATGGTTAGGTCAGAAAGAAAGATCCCCTCCATTGGCGCCCTGAGTACCCTTAATACCGACTGTCCAGCTATTTCGCCAGGTATACCTGTATTCGGTATAGAATAGCCGTCCAAAATCAGCCTCCCCAACTGATGGCCTCTTGCTGTTTCAATAACGTAATGAGCATCCTTTCCCGCAAGGAAACCCGGTCCCAACGCAATCACCAGAGGGGCGCTCGCCATAGAAATACCGGTGTTTTTTTTCGCAAGTATAGCGTCAATAAGTACGTCAGATTTCAAGTCACTCAAACAGGAAACCGGAGGGTCCACCATCACGGGGATCGTTTTTCTTTCCCACAGTTCGTAAATTTGTTCCAGTTTGTCTACCAATTGGGCTTGGACACCTTCTACCGTCCAACTTTTTTCATATACAGCTTCGCACAAACTTACTGCACGTCTCACCGCAAGAGGTTCTTCAATTTCGGTCATCACGATTCTGTAGAATCCAGAATTGTACAGGCGACAGGCACAACCTGTAGCCATCTCTCCCGCGCCTCGAATCACTATTTTCAGGTCAGAGAGTATTAGGGGTTTTGTATGTGTTTTGCTTGTCACTTCGTATTGCTTCTTGATTTCGGGCGTCAAAATCAAACAGCCGGGACAGGTACTTCGATACCCTTTTCAGTAGCTTCATCCTGATTCAGGCCTTCCGCTTGGGCCTTGTTTCGCAAGGCTTCGAGAATCTTGTCAGGTGTTATCGGAAAATCAGTCATGTAGACTCCAATTGCATTGCTCACTGCAGCCGCATAAGCCTGAGCAGCGGACATAGCAATTGACATCCCGGATTCCTTTGTTCCGTACGGACCTTCCGGATCATCAGACTCAATGATAATGGTATTGATTTTGGGCATATCACAGGCTAAAGGCACTTTGTATTCAAGTTGTGTAGGGTTTAACACAGAACCTCCATCCCAGACGTGACCCTCCGTTAGAATTCCACCTTGCCCGCCCATTGCGATAGATCCCTGAAACTGACCTTCGATCACGAGAGGATTAAGAGCAAACCCCACATCCTGTGCAGCGGTGACTTCTAGAGTGGTTACCTTACCAGTTTCCGGATCCACTTCGACCTCTGCTATAGTAGTACCAAAGGAGAAAGCTCCACACATCTGGCCAAACGGATTTTTCACCCATTCCCTTTTAGGGTCAACTTTAGGCCAGTATTCCCCCTGAGCGCTTACGGCTTTCCCTTGGGCAAGAAGCATTCTGACAACTTTTTTTAGAGGAATGCTTTTATCAGGGGAATCTTTGACGCAAATCATGCGGTTTCGCGCAACCAGTTCATCTTCACTTACATTCAAGACCCGGGAGGCGACCTCAAATAGCTGTGCTCGCACATTCCGTGCAGCGTTCTGGACCGCATGCCCACCGATGAAAGTAGAAACCTGGGAATATGCGCCTGGATCTGACGGTGTGACTTCGGTATCCGCCGTAACCAGTTGAACATCCTCCGGCCAGATTCCAAGTTCCTCGGCGGCAATCTGTACAAGCATATTGTCGTTTCCCTGACCATTGTCTACCACGCCAGAAATTACCGTTGCTCCTCCATCCTCATTCAATTTAATCAGTGCCTCAGACCCCCCTCGTATACCCATGGGAAATCCAGTTTGAACGGAATTACTTCCGATGCCAATTCCACGGAAGGGGGGAAGTTTTCCCCACTTGTTTTTCCAACCTGAACGCTCAGCAGCCTTAGTAATGGTTTCCTTCATGGCGCAACTTGCAACATAGGATTTGGTATTGGTGAATTCTCCGGCTTCCCTGGCATTTACGAGTCGCATGGTAATCGGGTCAATCCCCAAATGCTCACCAATCATGTCAAGTTGAGTATCAACGCCGCAGGCGAAAGCCCGACCATGAATTCTGATCATCCCTCGAGGTGGTTTGTTTGTGTAGATTCGATAGCCATTGTACCTAACATGATCCATCTTATAGGCCTGTTCCATGCACAAGAAAGGTACACTCACAGCAATTGGTCCGGTTGAGCTGTAAGCCCCACCGTCCAGATAGCAGGTTACATCCCTTGCGATAACTCTACCATCCCTTCTAACACCGGTCTTTATCGTGGTGATCAACGCATGACCTTGCCGAGTCGCTATGGAATTTTCTTCACGGGTGTAGACAATTTTCACTGGTCTGCCGGCCTTACGAGCCAACAGAGCGCAAATAAAATCCGCCGGCGCTATCTCACTACGACCGCCAAAAGCGCCACCAATGGTAATTTTTCTGACACGCACCTTGTTTAACGGGATACCTAGCGCATTGGACAGGGGTTTGGCTTTCATGTGTGGCCCGGCGTTTGGCATCCATATTTCAAGGTTATTGTCCAGATCGAATCGAGCCACGACAGCATACGGCTCACCCTGAAAATATGAATCCTCAGCCGCTGTAAAAGTATCTTCCCTGACGTAATAGGACTCGGCAAATCCTTTTTCAACATCTCCCACGTTAATGGGCACGTGAACGTTTATGTTTTGAGGAAAATCGTCATGAAGAAGTGGAGCTCCCGGAGCGAGCGCTTCCATAGGATCAAAGACCGCATCAAGAATTTCATACTCTACGCGAATACTTTCGACGGCCTGTTGCGCCGTGTCCTCGTCCAGGGCCGCTACTGCGGCCACTTCTTCTCCAATAAACCTTACTTTGTCCGCAGGGAGGAATTGCTGATCCTGAGTATAGCTGAAAACTCCCCATTTTCTTTGGATAGCATCCCGACCCGTAACTACGGCCTTTACTCCTGGAATACTCAATGCGCCTGAAATATCTATGTCTACAATTCGGGCATGAGGATGAGGACTTCGAAGAATCTTTCCAATTAACATCTTTGGAAGTTTGATATCAGCAGTGAACTGGGCTTCCCCCGTGACCTTGGCCCTGCTGTCTACTCTGGGCATACTCTTTCCAACGAAGGCGTAATTAGACATCGATTCTACCTCTTTCCCTTTGACCCATCCGCAACAGCTTCCACTGCCTCGATAATTTTTGTATATCCAGTGCACCTGCAAATATGCCCGCTCAGAGCGTTCAGGATTTCTTGTTTGTCAGGATCAGGTTTGGTGAGCATCAACCCTTTGGCCGCCATCAACATTCCAGATGTGCAAAACCCGCATTGGACCGCGCCGTGGTCAATGAATGACTGCTGCAGGGGATCTAATTCCCCATTTTGAGCTAGACCTTCAACAGTCGTAATATGAGTTCCTGAAGCTTCTAGCGCCAGTGTCAGGCAGGAACGCACTGGTTTACCATCCATTAGCACCGTGCAGCCACCACAGACTCCTTCGCCACATCCCTCTTTTGCGCCAGTCAGTTCCAAATCGTCTCGAAGAAGCTCCAGCAAGGTACGATTCGGTTCCACTACCAGAGAATAGCTATCTCCATTAACTGTAATGTTCAACGGTATTTTGCTCATTTTCCCTCCGACAACCCAGTCTGAGAAACCGCCCGTTTTGATGCCCGTATCAGGGCTCGCTTGGAGACAACTGAAACCATTTTGGTCCTGTACTCAACTGGTTGAGTCATGTTGTTGGCGATGAAAGCCTCACAGGTATTCATTGCATCCATCGCCGCTTCGCTGATGGCCTGTTCATTCCCGACAAAGGTATTTTGCAGAGTCTTCTCGACCGAGGCTATTGATAGAGGGCCTCTGGCCACGGATCCTATTACCAGGCGAGCTAGTACTACCCGGTCACCCTTGGTCTGGACGTACAC
>JBMFSZ010000172.1:0-7403 GCA_049967315.1 Desulfomonilaceae bacterium | reverse complement strand
GATGCTGTTTCGGGTCTCCAAAGTTGCGCCATCGACTTTAATCTCTCCAGGACTCTTAAACGTAGCTTTTCCCGGAATAAATTCAATCTGGTTATTTTTGAGGAGGGACTCCATACCCATGCGAATATCTCTAGCAACACCGTTCTTGCGCTCCACGATGGTTGGAAGATGTAATTCATTTATGGTGGCGCGAATCCCCAGAGACTCTGAGTTCCTGAACCAGTGCAACATCGAGGCGGCCCTCATCCAAACCTTGGAAGGTATGCAGCCTCTGTTGACACAAGTTCCACCAATTTCCGCTGCTTCGACCAGCGCCACCTTTCCGCCTAGCTGGGCAGCCCGTACCGACGCAGCGTAACCTCCGGGACCGCCACCAATAACTACCAGATCATACATGTCTACCCCCTGCAAATTCAGTTACGATCTTCCTGCCATCACAGAAGTATCAAAGAGGGATGCTGAAGGTATTTCCCGACTGTTTCCAGGAACCTGTGCGCAGGAACTCCGTCAACAACTCTGTGATCATAAGTGAGACTGACGGTCATCAAATTTCTGAGGGCTATTGCCCCCTTGTACTCGGCGGGTTTCAGTTTAATTCTGCCAATTCCCAGAATGCCCGTTTCCGGTGGCCTCAGTATAGGTGTGAATCCGTCCACAGCAAACATGCTGGTGTTGGAAATTGTAAACGTTCCCCCAGTTACTTCCTCTACGGTAAGTATTCCTTCCCTGGCCTTTGTCGCCAACTCCCTCGCCTCCCGGGCAATTTGCAAAAGCCCCTTTTTGTGCGCATCGCGAAGCACAGGCACGATTAACCCATTGTCCAGAGCGACAGCAATGCCCATGTTGACGGATTCATACTCCAGGATCTCTTCGCCCACTAATAGGGAGTTCATAGCTGGATGGCGCTTCAGAGCGCGAGAAACAGCCAGAATAATTATATCGTTATTGGATATTCTGACTGACTCGTCCTTCTTGTGCTCTTCACGTACCAGATCAAGAAATTCGACCATTTCAGTGACATCAATCTCGGCCAAAGCTGTCAACTGTGCGCTGGTACGCAAACTGGAAATCATATTTTCCCCTATGCTCCGGCGCATCCCTGAGTAGGGGACTGATCTGTAGGGTTTTTCTTCCGAGGCAATTGGAGCCTCCTTTTCGGGTACTTCCCCGGCTTCTGCAAGCTTCAGCGCATTCTCCACATCTTCCCGTGTGATCTTCCCGCGGTCCCCTGTGCCCTTTATGACGGAGATATCCAGGCCTTTCTCTCTGGCGATCTCTAGAGCGAGAGGTGTTATTCGCGTTTTCTCCGGTTCTGCAGCCTTGAATTTCGCGACATCGGACTCGATAATTCTACCCCCGGGGCCGGAACCAACAACCGATGCAAGGTCGATTCCCAATTCTCTAGCCATACGCTTGGCTGCAGGACTAGCTGGGATAAAGGTTTTTGCGGTTTGATCCGTGGCTTTCCTCTCGATGGTTTCTTCGCCCGCAGGGGCTTTGTCCCCAGCCGGCGCTCGAGTGAGCTCTTCCTTTAAGGTAGGTTGCTCACCGGGCTCGGCTATAATGGCGACTACCGCTCCCACGGACGCGACTTCACCAGCCTGAACCATGATTTGAAGTAAAATTCCACTTGCGCTCGACTCTACCTTGTTGGTGATTTTCTCTGTTTCAACCTCGAACAACGGCTCACCCTTTGCAACGGTATCCCCTTCTTTCTTGAACCATTGTGTAATTTTCCCCTCCTTCATCGTCATGCCCCACTTCGGCATTGTAATTTTGACCGCCACTGTAATCCTCCGTTAAAAAGTTGAATTAACTAAAGTTGAAATGGATGATTCCGCTCACCAAAGTATAGCCGGCCAATTTTCAAACTTCAGGAGAGTTTATGGACAAAGCCTGAATAAGCAGGCCATAGATCAAACATGTCCTTCATTGGGACCGATGGGGCCGGGCGCTGCATATGGATCGCAGTGAATCCAGATAGAAACCGGATGTTAATTTTTCAGAAGCTTAGGACACCGAGTCGGCTAGCCTCATGAAGGCAGCAGCGAATGTCCACGACCACAGGCCCGTTGTTAGTTAACTTGATGGTAACTGTCTGATCACCTCGCACCTCAATCTGCCGCTCACCATCCAGCGCTATAGTGCAGTCCTTGGGATCCAGACATACCTCATCCTGAAAGGACAAGAGCCTGTATTCTTGCCAATCGACTTTACTGACCAATCCGGGCGCTACCGGAACCAGTACGCTGCCATTGCCTCCGCCCAAGCGCACATATATGCCCTGTTCATCCCTTGGCCCAATAGGATGCAAAAAGCCACCAATAGCTGACATGCCAATGGAGTCGGGTTCGGCTCTTGTTAGAATTATCTCCTTGATATGGTCACGGTTCCAGAGAGCCTTGCTTCCTATAAACAGTTCTGAGCACACAGCGACATCAATTAAAGCAATTTCTTCCAATTGGCCGTCAATTTGTACTTCAAGCCGTTTAGATGTGTAAGTGACTCTATTGCTGTCTACCATTTTTTTGGCTAAAAGCCCTGCAGCCAAGCCGGCCACCGTCCCCTCGATCATATTCGGAAAGACATTGTTGGTTCCTGTAGAAATAGGGATTAAGGGGATATTGTGGCTTCCCTTGGCGACAGAGCGGTTAGTGCCGTCACCACCTAGGGTAACTATGCAGTTCACGTTGTTTAGGGAAAAATATCTGGCCGCTTCTGTTGTGTCACGTTCGTCCCCCCAAACGTTCATTCGGATTTCTTCGACTTCCAGATCCAGCTTCACGCCATTGATAGCCTTTTCAACAAGCCCGTCATAATCAGGCATGTAAACTATCCGCTTGACCCCAAGGGCATCCAGCGCAAGAAATATACGCCTCAAAATGTGAGCCTTTTCAAGATTGTCAAATACAGACGCATGAGTTACAAGACGCCGTATGTCCCTGCCGGACGCGGGATTAGCGATGATACCTACTGTGGACATGACTCTTTCTCATAAGAAAGGGGGCGCGACACAAAATGGCCGCCCCATTTTTACACCAATATGCAAACGCTTTGGCGCCTATCCCTTAAACAAAGATTTGACCGTGGAAACAATTGTATTTGTACCGGGTATATACCTATCCTCAAGACCAGGACTAAACGGCACAGGGGCATGTGGCGCGGTGATCATTTTACATGGAGCGTCCAGGTAATCAAAAGCCTGGTCTGCCACCAGGGCCACAATATCAGTAGCCATGCTGCAACGTGGCGTGTCCTCATCCACGACTACCAGACGATGTGTTTTCTGGACTGAACGGAGGACGGCGTCTTCGTCTAACGGGGAAAGTGACCTCAGGTCCACCACTTCGGCGCTGATTCCTTCCTTTGCCAACCTGTCGGCGGCTTCAAGCGCCAGATGGACCATACGCCCTACAGTTATTATTGATACATCGTTTCCTTCTCTCTTCACATCAGCTACGCCTAAGGGGATTGCATAATCATCCTCTGGAACATCACCTTCGAATCCGTACAGAAATTTGTGCTCGAAAAACATTACAGGATCGTTGTCACGAATCGCGGAAATAAGCAATCCTTTGGCGTCATACGGCGTGGAAGGCACAACTGACTTTAACCCGGGCACATGAGCGAACATCGAATACGGAGACCCGGAATGTTGGCCTGCAGCCCGAAGGCCCGCTCCAATCATAGTGCGCACAACCATTGGAATCTGGGCTTTCCCCCCGAACATGTAACGCATTTTTGCTCCCTGGTTATAAATCTGATCAAAGCAGACACCCATGAAGTCTATAAACATTAACTCAGCAATTGGGCGTAGACCGGTACTGGCGGCTCCAACCGCTGCCCCTATAAAGGCTGACTCACTTATTGGCGTATCGAGTACCCTTTTACGACCGAACATGGAACACAATCCCGTGGTTACACCAAGAACCCCGCCCCAGGATTCTTTGTTCTCGCCTTCTATGTGGGGTAAAGCAGCGCCACCAGCGACGTCCTCCCCAAAAAGGATGACGGTAGGATCACGTTGCATCTCCAGTCGCATAGCCTCGTTAATCGCTTCCCGAAAGGTTATCTTGCGTGTGCCCATAGTGATTTCTCCTTTCGCCTATCTGTTAACGGTACTTGACATAGACATCGGTGAGAACCTCCTGGGCATCGGGCCAAGGACTTTCTCTTGCAAACCGTAACGCTTCGTCGATAGCGGCTTCCGTCTTGGAGTCAATCTCTGCCAGTTCAGCTTCAGTCAAAAGACCCCTCTCAATTACACGCTTCTTAAAATTTTCGATCGGGTCACGATTTTTGTTTCGTTCCTTGTCGTCGTCGGTAATGTAAGTCATGGCGTCGCCCAGAAAATGGCCATAGTAGCGAAACCCCCGTAACTCGACGAGGGAAGGGCCTTCACCCCTGCGCGCACGGGAGATAGCCTCTCCAGCAGTCTCATAAACGGCAAAGAAATCAGTCCCGTCAATCGTTACGCCTGGCATGTCATAGCCAGCGGCGCGGTCAGAAATATTCTTGGCCGAACAATGATAGGAACAAGGGGTGCTTTCAGCGAACCCGTTGTTCTCACACACAAAGACCACTGGCAAGTTCCAGCAGCAGGCCAGGTTCATGGCCTCATGCATCGTGCCCTGTTCTGCGGCTCCATCGCCGAAAAAACACACAGTCACTTGATCTGTTCCAAGGGTTTTGGCCATTAATCCCGCGCCGCAAGCCAGTGGACCTCCAGCGCCCACTATGCCGTTTGCGCCCAGCATCCCTTTATCAACGTCGGCAACGTGCATGGATCCTCCCTTGCCCTTGCAAAGGCCAGTGGATTTTCCCAGGAGTTCGGCCATCATGGCCTTTATATCCACACCTTTAGCAATGCAGTGACCGTGGCCACGATGATGGGATGTGATGTAATCACGATCTGTAAGGTGAGCCATGACCCCAACGGCCATAGCTTCCTCGCCGGCGTACAAGTGCACGAAACCAGGAATTTCTCCAGCCGTAAACAGTTCAGCGACCTTGTCTTCGAATAGTCGAATTTTTTTCATGGTGGCATATGCGTCCGCCAGTTTTTCCTTCGTGAGATTCATGTTCTGACCTCCTTTATTCGCATCTTTAGACGGGGTCACAATTGCTCTTGAGGACAAAAAGCCGCAACTTTTGCCGTATTCACCCCCTTCCTCCTATCGGTCTGACCTTGCCCACATCATTTTCGGATCGATACTGACTCATGTTGTGTGGTCCGTATTGGCTTATCTCAAGGGAGATTGCCTGATTCGAAAGCCTGTGAGATCCTTCCACAGCTAATATGGTGGCGTGGCGCCCGCAATAAGCCGGAAACTTGTCCGGGCTTAAAAAGCTATTTCATTTCTCAGTAAATCAACTAGTCCCTGGAGCCCGTTCAAAGGCTCTACTCAATGGTTTAAGTTGTCTGTTAAGAAAATAACGACTAAATGTTGCGGACCGATAGTTTGTTGAAAATTTGTTCTATTGATTAGTTTCCTGATATTTTGAATTACTTGGTTGAAGGTCCCGAACTTGGTTCATACCGTTCCCGACGAGATTTATGGTAACCCTTTCAATATTAATCATCTCGCATCGCCATGTCGAGCAAAATACCAGCAGAAAAAATGCGCGGGGTTGAAAAACGCCATAACGAACCCGGGTTTTTACATGTATGGGGCTACTCCGGTATCGTAAATTACAATTAAGCCCCGGTTACTAGGCATTCCCCCTACTACCATCCCGATTACGTTGTCGAGTAAAAAATGCCTCCAGGGCCTCCATATGTTCGGGGCTGTGGTGACATAGAGCCTGGAAGGAACAGGACAGTTCGAGAGTTTCTTCCAGACTTCTCCCCTGGGAAAGGTAGAACAGACGTTTGGCTAAACGTAGGGTTCGGGCAGGGTGTTGAGCGATTTCCAGCGCAACTTCCATTGCACGGTCCATAAGCCTTTCCGCCGGTACGACCTCACTTACCAACCCAATTCGGAGCGCCTCTGAAGCGTCGATGACGCGACACGTGAAGGCGAGTTCAAGGGCTTTAGAGAAACCAACCACTCGTGGGAGCAGGAAAGCTCCGCCATCTCCCGGAATTAATCCTACAGAAACAAAAGTCTCGCCAAAACGGGCCTTTTCACTGGCGATCCGAATATCACACATACATGTCAGATCGCAGCCTGCGCCCACCGCTGGGCCGTTGACAGCGGCAATAGCCGGAACGTCGAGCCGCTGGAAAGCCAGAGTAACTCTTTGGATTCCCTTCCGGTAATTTTGCCGTACATCGTTGGGATCTCCGGAAAACATACCTTCTTTCCTGTACATGTCCTTGACATTCCCGCCGGCGGAGAATGAGGGGCCAGCCCCTGTAACGACAAGAACACTAATTGACTCGGAATCCTGGACTCGTTGGCATGCGTCAACTATTTCGTCAATCATTTGAATGTGGGTGAATACATTGCGTATATCCGGTCTATTGAGGGTTAGTACAGCAACTGCCCCTTGCTGCTGGAATATTATCTCCTGGTAATTCTCGCACTTAACATCATCAGACCTGTTGCCGCTGTCTTGGGATTGTCCTTTCTTGTTGCCGCTCATTTTTTCACCACTTTCTGTTATCTCTTTTGGAACGATTTTAGTCTGGCTGTCCGGCTAATGACAAGCAAAGTCCGTGCCTAAATGTCTCACGGAATGAATGACTCTGTCGAGCCATCTTTTGCCGTAAAATGGGGCCTGATTTATCGAAATTTCTGATAAGGCATTTTGGGCGATTGGATAATAATTTGCCAGATCTGGGAAAATACTTGCCAATACGGCCAGGAACCTGGTTGCCCAGCTATTCAAAACCTCGTGCAGGATCTGGTAGGAAGGCTGCGTCGCAATAGTAATTCCCGGCATAACTACAATCTTGTAAGCATTTATTTACTTATGTGACTCAACTTTCGCAGTTGGGGACAGTGATAAAAAGCTAACTAAATCAGCGAAATAGTCTCGCGAAGGGACGTCCAATGTGCTATCCAAGTATTGACAACAAAAAGATCGCACAGGAGGCCGCCCCAGAATGAGAAATAACCTATCTGATGTAGCGGATCAAGGCTTTAGATGTCGGATCGATGAATTCATGACTCGGTTCAAGATGCGCACGCTTCTTAACACGGCGGGGATCAGGAAGTATCGTGGTGTCAGCCCCCTTTTGGTTATCAGAACCATCTTTGAGTTAGCCTTTTGGGGTAGAAACATTTTCACCGGGGTCCACAAAAATTCTACTGTCTAAATGGGAAAGGACGCTATTTATCGCTTTCTCAGTGTTCATCGTCATAATTGGCGTCGTTTGGTCGGTTTTTTGTCCTAGATGGTCATAAAGGGTTTCCTCGAGCCTCTTGCAGTGACAGGGAGAGAGAAGGTTTTGATAT
>JBMFSZ010000171.1:0-7433 GCA_049967315.1 Desulfomonilaceae bacterium | reverse complement strand
TCAGGCCCTCAAAAGAATATACAAAAACAAATCGGAACTTTTGCTGGTCCTGGATCGACCCGACATCCCTTTGCACAACAATACAAGCGAGACAGACATCCGCGAATACGTGAAGAAGCGCAAGATCAGTGGTTCAACTCGCAGTGATCTTGGACGCCGTTCCCGAGACACCTTCGCAAGCCTCAAGAAGACGTGCCGAAAACTTGGGGTTGGATTCTGGGCTTACCTCAATGACAGGTTGACCGGCAAGAACTCTATCTTGCCCTTGGCTAATCTCATTAGCCTGCGAGTGAGAGAATCGATCAGAAATCTACCACTGGAAACGCAATCCATAATGGCCAAAAGTCCACACCTCCAACTCTGCGCCTGACACAAACACTTCTAATCTGACCATCACAATGCGCCCGTCAAGTGTTGTCAAACCCTGCCCGGGGTTATTGAGAAGTTACGATTGTCGCCACACATTCAACCCAAATAACTTAACGCATATTGATTTGCCTCCAAGGTTGGGGTAAATGGCTTGTTCATTCCGACGGAGGTAGGTCAGGACAATGCAACAAGGGTGACTGAGTTTGGAGGAATATCAGGAGGGGTTTTGCACAGAAGCCGCATGTTAGGACCATTTTGTCCCAGATGCGCTAACCTGGAGGTTACAAATGCCCGCGTTGTGGTCATGATGAGTGCCGTGTTCATGAGTAGCGGCGCCTTTACGAGTACAAAGCGGGTCGGTATCAGGCGTAATTGATCGTGGGGACAATCTTTCACAGAACGCAGACCCCGCTGACGACTTGGTGTTGGGTGATCTTCTTCATGGCCAGACCAAAGAGCGGTATATCTGTGCTGTCACTACCCGGATGCTGAAGATTAAGACCTACAAGACCATTTGGACCATGGGGCGCAAGATACGCAAGGCCATGGTCGACAGGGACGCTCATTACAAGCATGAACCCGTCGTCATGGACTCTGGGAAACATGCCCCGAAACTGTTGCCTTGGGTCCATACCCTGCTTGCCAACATCAAAGGGAACATCAGGGGGGTATACAAAGGGGTGCGTCATAAGCATGTGCAACGCTACCTCGAAGAATTTTGCTACCGGTATAACCGTATATCCTGGGAGGACCAGCTTTTTGTTTTTTAAAAAACTTAAAAACTTTTTCCAACTAAATTGTCTTAGAAGCGACTAGCTTCTTACTTCCTCGATCAACTCAGGTGTTGTACCATGCCGGGAGGTGTAATTTTTCAAGTGCTGTGCAAAAAGCCTAGCTAGAGACATTAGCCTTCGGGACAGCGTTTGATAAAGTCTAGCGCTTCGCTCAGGCTTGCGATGGCTACTGCCACGCAACTGTCTGCGCCGCCGTAATAAATTCTCAGATCATCGTCTTGGAGAGTCCAGCCGCAAGGGAAGACAACGTTGCCAACGTCTCCGCTTTTTTCGTACGGCGCCTCAGGGCCAAATATCCACTGATCAGATCGTCTGAGCACACGGATAGGATCTTCCTTATCCAGCAGCGCAAGCCCGAGGCGGTAAAGGCAACCGCCAACAGTCTCTCTAACTCCATGATACAGTATCAGCCACCCCTCAGAAGTTTCAAGCGGCGGCGACGAGAGTCCAATTTTGTTGGCATCCCACCAGCCGCCTGTCCTCGCAGGCATTAGGACTTGATGATCTCCCCAGTGCTTCAAGTCAGGTGAAAAAGATATCCAGATGTGCTTTCGAAGGCTTGAGGCCGGGACGGGCCTATGGAGCATTGCATATCTGCCTTTGAACTTGACGGGAAAAAGAGCGGCGTCTTTGTCCTCGGGGGGCATGACAGGACCATGCCTCTCGAAGTTGACAAAATCCTTGGTCGTGGCAAGGGAGACCAGAGGCCCGGTCTCTGAATAGGCAGTGTAAACGACAACCCATACTCCAAGGTCATTCATCCACGTTACCCTCGGATCTTCTATTCCCCATGTCTCTGCGGGGTATCTTTCAGGCCATGGCGCAAGTGTGGGCTGTCGATCAATTTCCCAGTCGGTGAGCCCGTTGGCGCTGCGTGCGGCGCATAAGTGGGAGAATCCTCGACAATCTTCCACTCGCGCCAACAGTAGATACTTGTTATTCATCATGGTGGCGCCTGGATTGAACACTGAATTTACTGAATATGGCCAGTCTAGACCGGTAAGAATAGGGTTAGCCTCATACCTTTTGAACAGTGTGCGATAACAGTTATCAGAATTGTATTTCATATGCCGGACATCCTCATTTTTTGTTCAGAATTCAAGCGGGAGCACAACCGCTTTCCCGGACGCAATGGATTGGCGAGCTAACTCGTAAGCTTCATTGTACTGTTCGGCTACCAGGTCCCATGAAACTACCTCATCAAGGTACTTTTTGAGGTTTTCTCCGAGTTTCAACCGGAGTTCCTCGTCACATGCCATCCTGATAACCTGGTCTTTCAACATTTTCTTAGTGGTAAAAAGCAATCCACCTTCGCTCTCCAAGGTCTGAGCGGTCAGTCCTTCCATGGGAGCTGTTGTAATATACGGCTTATTGAGCGCAATGATTCGTGCAAGCGTGCCAGATTGGGTTTCATCGGTAGAAGGCAAAACGATGAAGTCACAAACTGCCATAACTTTGTAATATATTTCTCCACGGGGAATAAACTCGAAGTAATGAGCGAGCCCCTTTTTTTCCAGTGCCGCTAGTTGCTCCAGGTAATTTTCGTAGTCAGTCAAGTGGTTCGGATCTCTCATGGATCCCGCCGCCAAAAGGTCCCATTCTTGGCCGGATCTTTCCCGTATTTCCGCATGGATATCTTCCCACATGGAAGTCAAGATATCCCAACGTTTATTGGACTGTATCCATCCGACCATACCTACGAGACGATTACGCAAGTGTGGGATCTGGTCTAAAACCAATTCCTCCTTGAGGGCTGGAACATCCTTGATGGCCCAGCGTCTATCAGGCCTGGCTCCATGAGGGACCACCATGACGTTTCTGGGGGTTCGCCAGCCTTGTCCGACGAAATTCCAGTCCAGGCGCCATTTTTGATAATGGCATTTGAATAGTACTATTCTTGCCCGTTCACACATCCGATAGATGAAATTGGCTTCAAAACTCGTCAGCCTACCGTGGACGGTATGCGGTTCGACGATAGTGGGAAATTCATTGATTGCATCGAGCAAATCCAGGAATCCCTCGTTTCCATCTCCCTGGCCTCTCGAGTCATAATGCTCGTACAGACCATATTCGTGTTCCAGATGGACTGCGTAAGGGCGAAGTCTATGTACTTTTATGGCCACAGTTTTCCACCAGTCCCTCATGGACATGTCAATGATAGGAAATACGCCTTCTCCCCGCCCGTCTGTGTGACTTATTACCAGCACTTCCCTGTCAGGATTATGCTTTTGAATGAATTCCCTTGCTTCCTCGGCAAAAGTCGCGATTCCACAAAGACGTGGAGGATAGCTGGAAATAATGACTATTGGGCCTGAATCACTCATCGAAAGTCCTTTTCTTTGCGTCGGAGGAGCCTTAATTCGCTACAGTGCACGCAAATGCTTGATTGGTTTTATCCGGGACGTTGTGTGCCGGTTACAGCTAACTTATCCGTTCACCGGGCTTTTACATCAACGAATCTTCTTTTGCAACCGGCAAAGATCGTGAACGTTTGTCAGAACAATCAAGTTACCTGTCTAGGCGCGCACCGGCATATGGGGTGGAATGCCGACAGTTCTTAAACCCCAGAAATAGCTGCATACAAACCTTCACCCTACGAATCAACAAGACAGCGTGAAGATGATTCGGTTCTATTTGGGAGGCAGGATTTTTTGGGCCTTGAGTCCGGATAGACCGAGAACTGCAAGAAGGTAGCACACAACTGATTCTGCGCCTTGGTTGGCGCTGATTCCGCTGGAGTCGATCCCGTCGGCCACCGAACCGTCAGCAAAATCATAGAGAGCGGTGTTCAGTCTATTTCGGCCAAGGAACCATTCAAAGGCAAGCCGAGCGAGTTCCAGATACTTGTAGTTATTTGTTATCTCTGACGCCGCTACGTAGGCTTCCACCAAATAGCCTGCGTCTATGGGTTGTTGTCCAAAGAGGGCCTTTTCCCCACCTTTGGGGTACCAACCTTCATTGCCGACAAGGTCAAAATAGACACCATTCATTTGCTCTTTGGTAAGGAAGTCAAGCGATTCCAGAGCTACGTTAAGGTATTCATCGCTTTGGGTAACCTGGTAAGCACGTAGCAATGCCTCTGGGATTTTAGCGTTTCCATAGGCCAATGCGTCCTCGAACCACTCCCAGTCCGTATCCCTGTTTTCTTTGTAAAGGCTAACCAGATCATCAGCCAACTGAATGAGAAGTCGCTTGAATTGACTTGCTCCTTCGAATTTTTGCAACAGATGGTACATGCCTATAATGGCATAGGCCTTTGCCCTCGGCGATTCAAGCTCGAGTATCCTAGGAGCGGCCTTTGCCATCATGTTTTGGGCCAGGGCCCGTATTTGCGCTTTTGTCCCCCACCTGACAACGGTCCCGAGGCCCCAGAGGATACGGCCCAACGTATCGTCGCTCCCCTGGTTATCCATGAATCTTCGATCATAGGACATGAAATTGTGAAAATGCCCTGTTTCCGTCTGCGAGTGATTCAGAAAGCTAACATAAGTTCGGATTAAAGGAAGTATCTGCTCGTCTTTCTGCTGATTATAACAAGTCATTAAAGCGGCAAGTCCCCGACCGACATCATCAGCGCTGTACCCGTGATCACGATCCGGTATGCCGAAACAGGCATGTTGCAGCAGGCCGACGTCGTCTGATAAAGATGTCAAATGATCGAGGTTGATGTCAGGGAGGGTAATCAGAGGAAGCATCTTTTGCTTCCAGGAAGATGTCACCTCCAGGTCCCTACGTTCGCTGAGCATTTGCAAAAACATTTCCACGTACTGACGCCCCACCTCTCTCCACACCATTGTGCGCCCGTACTCGTAAGCTGCCTTACGAATTCTATTCCGCCGCAAGGAATCTCCAATCAAGTCTTTCAGGGCCTTGGCCATACCCGTCACGTCGCTGAAATCTACCAACACTCCCCGTGAATCCGAGAGCAATTCTTCCGCATACCAATAGGGCGTAGACACTACAGCCTTGCCCATGCCCACAGCGTAAGCGAGTGTTCCAGAAGTTATTTGTTCTTTTGCTAAATACGGAGTCAAATAAACATCACAACAAGACATATATTCAGTTAATTCCTGCAGATCAACGAACCGGTTGTGAAACACAACGTTGTCCGCTATCTTCAGGTCAAGAACTTTTCGTTCAAGTGATAAGCGGTACTGCTCACCGTGAATCTTCTTGACTTCAGGATGTGTTGCGCCAAGGATCATGTAGACAGTGTTCGGGTATTTCTCCACAACAGAGGGTAGGGCTTCTAGGGCTGTTTCTATCCCTTTGTTGGGACTGATCAGCCCAAAAGTAAGAAGAACTGTCAGGCCTTCCACGTTGAACTGTTCCTTATAGAAGTTAGAATCAACAAAAGGAACGTCAGGAACACCATGATGTATTATTGAGATCTTGTCATGGGGAACGCCATATATCTCATGAAGCATCCTGGCCCCCCTTTGACTCATGGAGATGAGTCGCTGGGAGTAGTTTATGACGTCCTCCAAAGCTTCGAGGTAATCGCTGGGCGGATTTTCCAGGATCGTGTGCAGGGTCGTTATTACTGGCTTTTTCAAATGAGACAGCAACACTGAAAGGTACTTGCCGGCGTCGCCCCCGTAGATTCCGAATTCGTGCTGCAGGCTGACTATCTGTGCTGATGAACCGTTAAGATATTCGGCCGCTCGAGCATAATCACGAATTACGTTCTTTCGGATCTCGAACGTAACCTCAGGCGGGTAATTGTATCCTCCCGCTTGATCAGTAATAGCAATGACGCGATATGGCTTGTCTCCCATTTCCTGGGCGATTGAAGTGCTCAAATCGTAAGTGAATGTCGCAATTCCGCACGTTTTTGGCACGAATGTTCCGACATAAACCATGTCGAGATCTGAAACCAATACGGGTTTTTCCGGTTTGATTCTTCTCACGCCTGCTCCTTCCCGCTCTGATCGCTTGTCTGGGACGCCTTGCTGGTCCATGATTCAAATCATTAATTAGGTGGTCCTGTTGAGCGCCTATGACTTGACGATGGAATATTCTTTGAATATTGGACATTTTTTGTCAAGCGCCAGGGTGGTCCCAAAATCGACTACACATTTTCCGAAATTCATCCGTGGGATCTTTTATGAAAAATCAAGGTTGGCCAGGCCGTTGGCCGACCTAAAAAAAGGAGTATCCTGAGATGAAAATCAGACTGAGAAGCGAAGGAATGGCTCTAAAAGTGGTGTGAATTTGCTCAGGGGGAGGCAAATCATCATGAAAAAGATCGGAATTATTCTCGGCGGAGAAATCCTTTTGGTCGTCGTGATCTTCGGGTGGTGGGTCTTAAGCCGCCCGGAACGAGGCGCCACCGGTTCGGTCAGCACTCATTTCCACTGGTTCAGCCCTAACGACAAGGTTGTGCTAGATGGGTTCGACGACTCGAAAGTCCAAGGCGTCGCCTGCCACATCGCCCGTGCGGAAACATGAGGGGTTAAGGGTCAATTGGGAGTGGCCGAGGATACGAGTGATGTTAGCATCGCATGCCGTCAGGTCGGTCCGATCAAGATAGTCGGCGAACTCAAGGACGTCGAGACAGTCTTCGACGAGCCCCGCAGCCTGGTGTCCAAAAAACTTCATGTCGGGCGCTTCTTCGACCGCAAGCGTTATGTTCTGGTTTACGTGGCGTACAGCGATCGAGTTATTGAAGATAGGCCGAAAAACAGGATCAGCACGGTGCCGATAATGAAGTGGCCGGCGCCATAGATCCGGATTGCGCTTGCCCATTATGTCTTTCGCGAGCGTTACATATTGTTTTCCAGGTAATCCATCCAATTTCCCCGGGACACCGCCTTAAAAACAGCTTCAGGATAATTTTGCAACCAATCTTTGGGGACTTTTACTCTGGATTTGGGCGCCCATTTACACTCAAAGCCTAGTAACCGACCATCAAGTTCCTCCACGAGGTCAATCTCGTGTTGATCATACGTACGCCAGAAGTAGAACCCGGTAAAGCAGCGCTGGTTATTAGCTTGCTTGATTCGTTCCATCACGAACCAGTTTTCAAAAAGCTCTCCCACATCGTTACGTACCGAGAGTGGAACAAAGGAACGAATGAGCGCATTGCGGACCCCAAGATCAACAAAGTAATAGCGGGAGGTCTTGGTAACCTCTTTGCGAAGGTTACGGCTAAATCCTCGGATATTGACGAGTACGAACATTTTGCCCAGAATATTCAAGTAATTATCTACCGTTTTCTGACTGAGCCCCAGAGATTTTGACAGTTCGGATATGGCCACCTCCTTGCCG
>JBMFSZ010000170.1:0-7457 GCA_049967315.1 Desulfomonilaceae bacterium | reverse complement strand
AAACACCAAAAAGTACAACTACTTATTTAATACCCCAGAAATGTCGGTCACATGGCATTTTTGAAACCAGCTCTAATACAACGGCTCTGTTTTGAACAGTGGAATGTAACCCTTCAAAGCAAAGCAACTTTTCTTATCCATTAAGATGGAGGCATGCCGCGGGCCACAAAATATGTTATGTCCAAACTGAATTCGAAAAAAAGCAGTGATTCTGTTTCAGAGGGATTGATGACGTAAGTCAATAGTTACAATATATTAAAATTACCAGAAATTTGTAAAGCTTTTTCTAAAATTAATGTCAACAACAACCAACTAAAATTCGTCCCTATTTTCCTATCGATCCCCATTAAGATTTTTGGACCGGCACATAAGACGCTCCACCATAGGGAAACACCCATACTGAAGCTGAACGGGTGGTTTTGGAAGCTGCCCAATCCACCATAGCTCGTATGTCAGAAAAACTCCGTGCTATGCCCATTTTACGCCCAAAGTCAGGTGGTAGAGCCGTACAATCACTAAAGACGCAGATATGATTACGTCTGAGCATCTGAAGTCCAAAGTTCCCAATGAATAATTCTTCGACCGGTTCGCCCTTTTTTACTTTTCTTACCAGAGGGAGGATCCGTTTTCTTCCGATTATCCTTAGTGTTGCCCTTATGACCGAATAGGGTAGGGACTTCTTTGCCAGAGGCATCTCTCCCAGACCGTTTATTGATCTGGCAAATCCCATCATTATCCCGCCAGGTTTTGACCCATACAGGGTATTGCCAATACATTTGGCTGATTGACGCAGATCTGTGTCCATTGGGAATGAGTTGGTAATTACCACATCCGCCTGCTCGTGAACGTCGAGCCGAACAGCATTCTCAACAAAACTCTCTCCTGCTCTATGCGCCCTAACGGGATCGCCACAAAAAAACCTGACGACTTGAGCCCGTTCATCCATAACAGCATTTACAATAAAAATGTCACGGCGCAGCAAGGAAGCCCCTTCTTCCAAGTCCCGCCTCATGGGTGAATGGTCGCCACTAATACCTACGTAGTTAAAATGTTCAGGACCTACACCCTGCATATGGTTCATTCCAATTGTCTCAGCTCCTGCGCATCCAGGGATAATCATTTTTAAACCACCACCGAAGCCAAGCAACAAGTGAGGTTCTATGGCGCCAACGCATACGATCAGGTCCGCTTCTAACAACTTCCTGTTTAAGAGGACCTTTGTGCCTCTTGAGGTATGACCGAGGTCCACGAGATTGGCTAAATCATAACTATCGTGGCAGGTCCAGTGGTAATTGGCGAGGACAGACTCTCCAAGCTTTTTAATGACTTCATTCGGTCTACTCTGGCGATGGACACCAGTGGCTAAAAGGAACTGAATGTCTTCAATAGATGCTTTGCCAAGAGCCAACTCATGTAAAATCGCCGGCAGGAAGTCCGCTACTGGCGTTGGCCTGGAATGGTCGTCGACCACGATCAGAATCTTTTTCCCCTCCAATTTTCTGGATCCGAGTCTTTCCGCCCCAATTGGTTGATTAAGCGCCTTTGCGCATGCGTCCACAGGATTTGACTTCCCGTTTAATAGGGGCTTAGGTTTTAGCTCGCCGAGTACCGTCCATCTTTTAGGTAGGCTAATTGACAGGGATTCATCACCCCAGGGTATTTCAATAAATTGGCTCATATGTCCTCACTACCCGTTCAAGCGAATTTTTTCCAAACGTTTTAATTCCGTGAATGTCTCGTGAGAGACGAAAAAAATTATGGGTGTTCAGCTCCATAAAATTTCTTGATGGCCTTTGTCACTAACTCAACGTCTTTTGGTTCCATCTCGTAGTATAATGGAAGACGCAACAGCCTTGAACTTATATCATTAGTAATCGGCAGGGAACCAGAGGCTCGAGCGTATCTTTTACCTGCTGGGGATGAGTGAAGAGGCACGTAATGAAAGACAGCCACAATCCCATGCCTGGCCAGAAAATTGATCAGTCTGGAGCGTTCGCGGAAGCTTGACGTCAAAATGTAAAAAAGATGACCATTTGAATTCGATCCTTTGTCCAGATATCCTGGCAATTGGATTAGGCCTAAATCCTCTAGTGGCCTCAACTTGTTATTGTATAATTCTACCAAACGTCTCCGTTTTTCCATAATGTTATGCGCAAACTCAAACTGGGCCAGCAAAAATGCCGCAGCAATTTCACTTGGCAAAAAGGATGAGCCAAGTTGTAACCATGTGTATTTATCAGTGGTTCCCTGAAAAAAGTCTAGCCGGTTTGTCCCTTTTTGCCATATTATATGGGCTTTTGAGGCCAGGCTTCTTTCAAGTGTTTCGTTTAAGAGGATGGCTCCTCCTTCACCACTGATTACATTTTTGGTCTCGTGAAAGCTCAAGCAACCAATGTGACCAAGCGTGCCGAGGTATTTCCCTTTGTAGGTTGATAGAAGGGCTTGAGCTGCGTCTTCTATCACAAACAGGTCATGTTCAAGGGCAATTTGAATTATCTCATCCATGGCGCAGGCTACACCCCCGTAATGGACTGGAACAATGGCCTTGGTTTTCGATGTGATTGCGGCCTGGATGAGAGATTCGTCTAAGTTTAGCGTGTCCGCACGTATATCGACGAAAACAGGCGTTGCTCCACGAAGGGCGAAAGCGTTAGCGGTCGAGACAAAAGTGAACGAGGGCATGATTACTTCATCGCCCGCCTGCAAGTCACACAAAATTGCAGACATTTCCAGAGCCGCTGTACATGAATGCGTTAGAAGGGCTGCGTTGGATCCCAAAGTTTTTACCAGCCATGCCTGACACTTTTGAGTGAAATCGCCGCCACCTGAAGTCTGACCATTTTTCATGACCGCCTGACGGATGTAGCTTAATTCATTACCCGCTATGAAAGGTTTGTTAAAGGGAACCTTGGCCCGAAATCCTGAAATCATTCTCCCCCCCGCATTTCAGTAAACTTAATAGCTGCTTTCCGTAATTTCAGTAAATCTTGAACGGCGCTGTATTGGTACAGTAGTTAAGGACTTAATTTTCCTCGCCCACCGACGTGATGGAGGCAGTGTGTGAGCAGTACGTAAGTTCAAATGAACCGTAAAAAAGGAATTGCTGATCGAAAAACCTTCATCCTGCAGGACCTTATGAACAGGTCGGTTTTCAAGTATGACATTTGTAACTATTTCAGTCGCTCCGCTCCCTCGGAAGATGGACTTGACCGATCGTATGATTTGTCTGAAGAATCCCGAACCTCGATATCGGGGATCCACTCCAGACAGCAGTCCCCTGAAAGTTCTGCCGGATGTTTCGGCGGTGAAAAATCCGCATGGAACTTCATTAGAAAAAAACAGGAGGCAAGTCTTATCTTGGGACATGATACTTGAACGTACCCATTCCTGGTAAATCGAAACAAGATCGAATTCTGAGAGGGCTGGATTACGTCCGTAATGGTTTTCGTAGCCTGAAAATGACTCACTGACCAGGTGATCCAGTTCACCGAAGTGGCTTTTTTCAGCTATCAATATGTCTAAATCGACCGGAAAATGGTCTTTCTTAAGCGCTATTTTTTCCAGATCGATTCTGTATTGTACGAGGCAATCAACGAAAAAGACCTCAGGAAACGAAGAATAGAGTTCATTTACCAGATGAACATTATTTGACTGAATTCTTATGATTGCCAAATCTGGATAGCTTAAATCAATCTGGTTTTTGAGTTTGCCAATAGTAGATTGCGTGACAGTGAAACGTACTACCCGTTTGTTAAATCGGAGCGATTCTTCAGGAGAAAACACGGCTACGATGCCCGGCTCATTCCAGCTCGATCTTGATTTCATAATTTGCCCCCCATTTTTGCCCCTCCTTTGAGGGTTCCTATAGTGTCCTGGACTTGATATGAAATCTTTCCAGGCTCATACAAAAATTTTTGAAACTTGAAACCAATCAACGTGGTCATGGAAAGTTTGAAAAGTTTTGAGAGGCTATAGTTGGATTTTCCCGAATATCGTCTCTCGTGACTAACTGTTACGTGACCAACGTCCCCAGAGTTACTGTGTAATATGGCGTCAATTGAAATCTGTTCACCTCGTGAAAAATTAAAGTCGTCGAACAGATCCGTTCTAAAAGCCCTGAATGCAGAGAGGATATGGGCTGTCCGAATTCTGAAAACGGAAGTTCCAATCCACCTAACAAAACGGGAACTGAAGTTGCGGCTTAATCCGTGTCTGGCAATGATTGGCACACCGTAAACTACGTCGAATCCTTCTTCTAGTTTTGCGAGAAGTTTAGGTATTTCCTTAGGGGGGTGCTGTAGATCATCATCCAAGGTCACGCAGGTCTGAAATTTTGCGAAGTGGACCCCGCAGAGCAAAGCGTTGTGTTGACCAAAATTTCTTGAGAGGTTTACGCCGAAAATTTTGGCATTCGCGGAGGCAAGTTCGTAAATAACTTGCCACGTTTGATCCGGGCTCCCATCATTGACTAAAATCAACTCATACGGGTACCCTATTTCATTCATGGTTTCTGATATTCGTTGAACCAGTATCACCAGGGTTTTTGAGCTGTTGTAAGCTGGAACGATTATCGATACCCCCCGCATGGTAGAAAAATTCCTTATTCTAAAGAAGTTTGAGTTTGATGGGAAACGTAGCAGCTAAATCTGAAGCCAAAGCATGTGGATGAATCCACGTATAAGGCAACAGTTAATTTGTAGCTTAAAACCTTTTATTAAAGTATGAGGTATTAATCAATAAAAAAAATGATATCTGTTAAATTACGAGTATTGTAACCTTCTCTGGTCCATGAACTCCGATGGTTAATGTTAATTCAATATCCGCAGTTCTACTGGGTCCGGTTATCAAAGTGACGTTCGTAGGGATATCATCTTCAAGACTTTTGAAAAACTCGTCAAGGGAGGCAAAAATGTTTTCAGATGACAAAAGCGCCACATGATGGGCTGGCAAGAGACTTGTCTGAACGGTTCTGCCGTCTGCGCTTGAAACTACTATACTGCCAGTTTCCGCTATTCCCGCTACAACTTCCTCAACTGAGGCTGTCGCATCATTTAAATCTTCGGCTCGACGCTCCAAATCTAAAAGAACTGATTTCTCGAGGTCGGTCTTGGCAGGACAATATACGGATGATTCATTTGCAAGTATCTCGGCTAAAACGCTATTCAGTTTAGTGGGCGCATCAACCTGTAAAGGCTTGGCAGCCACTTTGGAAGCATTTTCCACAAAAGTCCGAACCAATTCTTCGTTTCTCACGAAAACCTCCGTCTAAATGTCCTTGTGACAGGCTTGGGTAGGCGATTCACGGTTACAGGAGCCAATAAACCGCCGAGAGGCCACAACGTTTTTAAAGACGCTTGAGCCATTTGAAAAAACTGAGGGCTCTTGGCTGCAATTCCAAAACCCTTCATGCCAACAGCCTCGATCGTATCGGTATGACCTGCGGCAACCCTCATCTCTCGTAGTTCGTAAAGAAGTTTCAACAACGGCACTTTGACAGGGCACGCCTCAGCGCACGCTCCACACAACGTTGTCGCGTCAAGTAATGGATGGGCGTTTTCAAGCCCGTTTAAAAGCGTGCTCAAAATTACCCCCATGGGACCGGGATAGGTTGACGCGTAAGCGTGTCCGCCTATCATACCATAAACAGGGCACACGTTCATGCAGGCTCCACACTTGATGCATTTGAGGATCTCCCTATAGGGGCTATCTGCAACTCTGGATCTCCCATTGTCAAGTAAAACTATGTGCAGCTTTTTGGTATCCGTGGCTGAGTCAGGCCTTCGCTGACCAGAAATGATTGACAGGTAACTGGTTAGAACCTGCCCTGTAGCTGAACGTGGAAGGATGCGCATTATTAAAGGTAGATCCTTAAATGAAGGAAGGGCCTTTTCAATGGACGTGACGGCTATATGAAGGGGTGGAAAATTTGTCACCATTCGTCCATTCCCCTCATTGGTAAAAAGGACTATGCTCCCTGTGTCGGCTATGTAACAATTCGCTCCTGAAATAGCCGCGTCAGCCGTCAGGAACTCCTGCCTCAGTAATTTTCGCGCTGTGTCGGTCAAAATTGCAGGATCGTCACTAAAGTCGCAGCCCAATTTTTCACAAAAAAGCTGACCAATTTGTTCACGACTTCTGTGTATTGCCGGAACAATTATGTGTGACGGGGTTTCGCCAGCGATCTGGATTATATATTCCCCCAGATCAGTTTCCACGACTCTGAAGCCGAGGTCAGCAAGATGCTTATTAAGATGTATTTCCTCAGTTACCATAGATTTGGATTTCACTATGGTTTTTACGCCGTTATCCTTGAGAATTGAGGAGATTAGATCTCTGGCGCCCTCGGCTGTTCTGGCTCTGTGGACTATGGCGCCACGCTTGGTAGCATTTGCGGCGAATTCATCGACATAGCCGCTGATGTCGCCAATCACTCTCTTTCGAAGCTCAGAGGCTTGTTCTCGCCATTCCTCAAATGGTATTCCAACGATAGCGTCATTGCGTTTTTTTCTGAAAGATTCAGTGGCGTGACGCATCGCCTTTCTCAATGTCGGATTTTGAAGCGCCCTGCGAGCATTAGCCCGGAAATCTATCGATTGGTCACCAGCAAGCTTTTTCATAGAGCCTCCGCCAAGACAGTGGCTAGATGTTTAATTTTAAAACCTGCGTTGCGCCGCTTGGCGGCGTCTGTAATATTCATTAGGCAACCGTGGTCACACCCTGTAACGATGTCAGCCTTCGTTTCAATTATGGAATCAACTTTGTCATCAGCCAAAGCCATTGAGATTTCCGGCATTTTTCCCATGAAAACACCGCCGAATCCGCAACAGCGGTCCGCATTATTCATTGGTATGAATTGTGCTCCGCTGATGGATCTCAGTAAGGTTAATGGTTCGGTTCTAACCCCAAGTTCTCTGGTGAGCTGACATGACGCATGATAGGTTATCTTGCCATTACCGTTAGGAAATCCGGTTTCATGGACCCTGAGGATATTTACGAGGAATTGGGAAAGCTCAAAGGTCCGCCGAGCAACCTCCTCAGTTTTTTTGAACATTTTGGGGTCATCCTTGAATAGATCAGGGTAATGGTTTTTTACCATCGAAGCGCATGATCCTGACGGAATGACTATAGGGTCGGTTCCTTCAAAAACTGAAATGAAGTGCTCAGCCGCCTTCCTGGCTTCTTTCCGATATCCGGCGCTGTTTGGGGGCTTACCACAGCAGGTTTGTTCCTTTGGGTAATGGATTTCGACGCCGTAATGCCGGAGAAGCTTGACCACCGCTTCACCCGTTTCAGGAAAGAATGTGTCTACAAGGCAAGTAGCAAAAAGTAAAACCCTCATTTTCTTCACCTCAGTTTTTTGAACCGACCCGATCTCTGACTGTTTACGAGCAGCCGCGCAAAAGGCCTGCTGCTCTTAACGTCATTTGACAACCAGAAGCGTAAATGGGAACACATAG
>JBMFSZ010000169.1:0-7470 GCA_049967315.1 Desulfomonilaceae bacterium | reverse complement strand
CCTGGTGAATATTTTGCTGCCTTTTCAGCAACCTCACCAACGATCTTAACGTTTGTCGCTAATAAATCATCGCGACTCATACCCGGCTTTCGAGCTATGCCAGCAGTTATAACAATAACATCGCTATCAGATGTATCTTCGTAATTGTTTGTTCCAGTCACTTTCGTGTCTACCCCAAGAACAGGGGTGGCTTCATAAAGATCCAGACCCTTGCCTTGAGGAACACCATCAAGGATGTCGACCAACACAATGTCTCCCAATTCCTGCGAAGACGCGTAGGCGGCAACAGAAGCGCCAACGTTACCTGCGCCTATAACGGTCACTTTTTTTTTCGGCATGTCTTCTCCTCCGTTTCAGCCCTAACTTAATTCTCACCCGCAACCTGTGAAAAACCGATATCCAAAGTCATATTCCTGAAACTTGTTTACTGTCAAGCGACTGGAAAAACACCAAACTAAACTCAAAAGGTCATAATTAGGGAATGTTACCATCAAAACGAGTCATATAGGGATCTGTGTATGCGCGGTACCAAATCCCTGATCATTTGCGAAATTGCCCGGCGTCTATTAGAAAGAGTTCCCTGAATTGTATCTGTAACCGTGTACGTGTATGAAGATGACAAGTCTCTTTTCCATAATTGTTTTGATGTGTTTGCCTGTATGAGAGAGCATTTCAAACGTATCGTTCCGGAACGCGTCAATTCTTTTCCGTCGGCACGGTAAGCCGAGGGTGTGTCAACGTAAGAATCTATGACAGTCTTTAGGATTACCTCAGCGTCATCAACGGCTGTTTTCAAATTAGGATCAAGGGCAAATTCCCTACGGAGTTCATTTGTCAATTCCGTCTCAACGCCAGTGATTACAGTGTTATTTACAGCGCTCTCGATAAGTACATTTCTTGTATTTGCAGGGAAAACCGCAGGCTTGGAAGCTTCACTAAACCTGTAACCGCATCCCGCGAAGATCAAGAAGAGAATAATCAGGACAGGAAAAATTGATAGCTGTAAGCCACGTACTAAAACTGCGTTGCAAAGCTCATGAAAAGCAGTGTTCACAACCCTGTCTCTTTGATGGTATCACTCGAGTAGGGAGGATATTAAAAAGACCGGGCAAAGATAACTCCCGTCAAATCTTTTTAATACCCGCCAACCGAATTTTAGCTCACAACTATGTTTACGAGTTTACCCGACACAACTACGATTTTCCTTATCACCCGTCCTTCGATGAATCTCTGTACATTTACCTCTGCAATAGCGGACTGTTTGATTTCGTCCTCTGTCGCCGAGACAGGCACATGAATTTCTGCTCTCTTTTTCCCATTGACCTGGGCTACGATCGTCAGAGAATCTTCTACTATTAATTCCGGGTTATACGCCGGCCACGAATGTCGGGTCATCCCACTACTGTTCCCTAGAGCTTGCCACAACTCTTCAGATATATGAGGTACAAACGGAGACATCAGGAGGATTAATGACTCGATTGCCTCTTTCATCGCCGCTTTCATGTCCGCTTTGGCGTAGAGTTCTTCACAACTTACTTTGGCCAGTTCGTTGGACATTTCCATTATTGCCGCTATAGCGGTATTAAAACGAAAACGGTTACTTATGTCTTCGGTAACTTTCTTTATAGTCTTATGTGTAACACGCCTTAGATTGCGCGAGTCAGTTGAGTCCGTAGGTGGCTGATTTGATAATCCCAAATCCTTATACTGAAGCACAAGGTTCCAGATACGATTTAAAAATCTTTGAGCGCCATCCACCCCTTCAGCTGTCCATTCAAGGTCTCTTTCTGGAGGAGCGGCAAACAGACAGAACAATCTCACTGTGTCCGCTCCATATTTATTTATAAGATCTTCAGGGTCTACTACGTTACCTTTGGATTTCGACATTTTGGCGCCATCCTTGATTACCATTCCCTGAGTAAGGAGGTTCCGGAATGGTTCACTTTCCCTTTTTATTCCCAGGTCTCTGAGCGCCTTGGTAAAAAATCTTGAATACAGTAGATGCAGGATAGCGTGTTCAATTCCACCAATATATTGATCCACGGGAGACCAGTAGTGATCCTGAACAGGGTCCAAAAGTCCCTTGTCATAACGAGGACAGGTATACCTGTCAAAATACCAGGATGATTCAACAAAAGTATCCATCGTATCGGTTTCCCTCCGAGCATTGGAACCGCATTTAGGGCAGTGGGTATTGACCCACCAGTCGAGGTCAGGCAAAGGGGATCGTCCACTTTCAGGGAATTCTATGTCCACTGGAAGGACAACCGGTAAATCGGAATCACGAACCGGCACAGGACCACATTCAGGACAATGTACAATAGGAATCGGAGCGCCCCAGTATCTTTGGCGGGAAACACCCCAGTCCCTTAAACGATAGTTGGTCGTTGCCCCACCACAGTTCATTGACTTAAGTTTTTGCGAAATGGCCTTTTTGGCTAATTCGTTCCCCATTCCATCAAATTCTTCGGAGTTAACGAGACTTCCTGGCCCTACATAGGCTTCTTGCATGGTTTCGGGATTTAAGACGCAACCTGGTGGCTGGACAACTACCATGATATCGAGTCCATATTTCTTCGCAAACTCGAAGTCCCTTTGATCATGCGCGGGAACAGCCATTACGGCGCCGGTTCCATATTCGTAAAGAACAAAATTGGCGCAATAAATAGGCATTTTACGGAGAGTCAAAGGATTAAAGCAGTATGCGCCCGTGAAAACACCTTCTTTTTCGACGTTCTCACCGACACGACTCTGCCAGTCTTGAGTCAGGGCGCGATTCACAAATTCCTGCACGGCCGTTTCCTGGGGGGTGCCTTTCGAGAGTGATAGACACAATGGATGTTCAGGGGCAAGGCTCATGAAAGTTGCCCCGTAAAGAGTATCAGGCCTTGTGGTGAAAACTTCTATCGATTGGTCCGAATTTTCCCGTTTAAAAAGGATCTTGGCTCCTTCACTGCGCCCAATCCAGTTCCTTTGCATGGTAAGGACCCGTTCTGGCCATCCAGTAAGACGATCGCACCAATCCAGCAGTTCATCAGCATATTGGGTAATTCTGAAAAACCAACCCTCCTGCTCTTTCTGAACTACCGGTTCACCGCATCGCCAGCAGCAACCTGCTTCAACCTGTTCGTTTGCAAGGACAGTCGCGCACGGCCTGCAGTAATTGACGATTGATTTTTTTCTGTAAACAAGGCCATTCTCCAGCATTCTTATAAAAAGCCATTGCTCCCACTTGTAATAATCGGGATGACAGGTTGCGATCTCGCGGTCCCAATCGTAGGACAGCCCCATTCTTTTTAACTGACGGCGCATTTCATTTATGTTGTTGATGGTCCAGGTCGCTGGATGTGACCGGTTTTTTATGGCCGCGTTTTCAGCCGGCATACCGAAAGCGTCCCAACCCATCGGATGGAGTACATTCAACCCATTCATCATCTTGAAACGGGCTACGACATCCCCAATACAATAATTCCTTACATGGCCCATATGTATTCGTCCAGATGGATAAGGAAACATTTCCAGTAAATAGTACTTCTCTTTAGTCGTATCCAGATCAACTTTGAAGATTTTTTCCTGTTCCCAATAATTCTGCCATTTTTTCTCAATGACCTCAGGGTTGTATTTTTTCTCCATGGTTCCTCCGCAGCTAGCCGACTCAACAATTAACCTTTTCTTGTAACATATTGACCTGGCAGTGTTCAATGTCAGTGGTTCACTGGCAGGCCGCAAAGTCAATTTTTGTTTCCAAAAATCTTTCGGAAGAGTTTTAAAACAGGCCTGGGCTTATTTTGAGCCTATTTTTTAAAAAGATGTTTTTGATACTAATATACAGAGACATTTTCATGGTTTTTATATTAGAATATATTTAACAGGATACGAGTTCAGGTTGACAGTTTCTCAGATATCTTCCAAAATTGTTGATAAGATAATTTTTGGTCAATGTGGTTCAGTGCGGAAAAACTTTTACCGGACTAAAAGTCAAAAATGGTCCTTGGACCTTCACGGTTGGGTTAAATTATTAAAAGGCGCTATTTTCTATCAGACTTGCTCATCAAATGTTTGGAGATTTGTCCTTAATGAAGATAACATGTCACCTTTTCTACACTTTTTTGGTGATTTCCAATGCGCAATCAATCCCTAATTCGACAGTGGCAATTACTCAAGCTTCTGGCCAAGAAGCCTGCTACACCTCAGGAACTGTCCAGTCATTTTACCGAGAGTCCTCGTACGATATATCGAGACATTGAAGCCTTGAAAAAAGTAGGTTTTCCAATAAAAACTACACGTGTGGAAGCGGGCAGTTTCTATTATCTTGACATTAATTTACTCAAAGCGATTCTGAACGATTGATTGCTTTGGGACAAATTTTTTAGGCTAGTATTGAGATCCGGGTGATTTACCTTGACTCACTGATCAGGTCCGCATTATTTTATATCGCCTTTCATGTACACACACATCATGAATTGAAGGAGTTTTATGACCAGGGAAGTTTCAGTAAGTCCTGATGGAGAAGTCTTCTACCTGCCAAATGAAGATGATTACGCCTCAGAGTTTCTGCGTCTGAAAAAACTGGCCGATTTTCATAGGAGCCAGGGACGGGAAATAGTTGTTGTTATGGGTGTTGGATTTGTGGGGGCTGTCATGGCGGCCGTCGTGGCTGACTCGACGGATGATTCCGGTAATCCGGGCAAATTTGTGATAGGGATGCAGAGACCTAGCGCGAGGAGTTTTTGGAAGATCCCACTCATGAATCGAGGTGTCGCCCCCGTAAAATCGGAAGACCCAGAAGTCCCTGAGATGATCAAAAGATGTGTAGTGGACAAGGGCACTTTGACAACGTCATTCACTTACCAAGCGCTAAGCCTTGCTGACACGGTAGTAGTTGATGTCCAATGTGATTATGTGAAGGAGTCGCTAAACGATGTAAGGACCGGATATGTCCATCTAGAGGATCTTGAAAAATCTCTGGAGGTCATCGGTGAAATTATAGGGCCAGAAGCTTTGGTCCTCATAGAAACGACCGTTCCACCGGGAACAACCGAACAGGTTGCATATCCATTGATAAAAAGAGCTTTTCAGAAAAGAGGCATACTGGAAGACCCCTTATTGGCTCACAGCTATGAACGGGTCATGCCTGGCGCAAATTACGTTGCTTCGGTGAGAAATTTCTGGCGTGTTTGTAGTGGAATAAACGAAAAGGCTCGACAACGTGTGGTCAAGTTTCTTAGCGAAGTAATTGATACTAAAAATTATCCGTTGACTGTTCTGGATCGCCCCATAGAGTCGGAAACCGCTAAGATAGTCGAAAACAGTTACCGAGCCACAATCCTGGCTTTCATGAATGAGTGGAGTCTGTTTTCGGAGCGCAACGGCGTAGACCTTATTAAGGTTTTGGAAGCCGTAAAGATCAGACCTACGCATTCAAATATAATCTTTCCTGGCCCTGGTGTCGGTGGGTATTGCCTGCCTAAAGACGGCGGATTGGCTGTATGGGCCTATAAACATCTTCTCGGTTTCGAAGACGATCTTTTCAAAATTACACCCTTAGCCATTAACATTAACGATAGCCGAGCTCTCCACGTGCCCGAACTCGCCAGGGACGCCCTTAGGAACATGGGCAGATACATAGCTGCATCGAAGGTCACACTACTGGGAGCCTCTTACAGGGAAGATGTTGGAGACACGCGGTACAGTGGTTCTGAAATCATTGTCCGAAGATTGGTTGAAATGGGAGCCGATGTTTGTGTTCACGACCCTTATGTTGATCACTGGTGGGAGTTTGAAGCTCAGGATACTTACCCAGCCCCGGGAAAAAGCAGAGGAAGGTTTTTCCGGTCCCAGAAGAAGCTACCAGACCTGCGTATTGAGAAGGATCTGCCTTCAGCTTTAAAAGACGCTGACGTCATGATACTCGCAGTCCGGCACAAACAATTCATGGATTTAAATCCAGAAGACGTGGTTGGCTATGTCGGTGGCCCATTGGCCATCATTGATTGTTTCGGCATTTTAAAAGACGAAACCATTGTTCGTTACTTTGAATTAGGATGCGAGGTGAAGGGCCTCGGCAGAGGTCATATTAACAGGATAAAGAAAAAGGTGAAACGCTACTAGTCCTCGCTTACATGGGCCGGACATAACGACGAAGCCCTAAAACTGATTGACGAAAACTTTAAATCAAAGCCTGCAATCTGGCTGAGCACAACCGGGTTTCGAAAATACGATTTGCCATAACTGGTTATATCTGGATCTAAATGCTCCCGCGCACGACAAAAGATAGTACTCCCACATTCTCTTAAACTTTTGGTCATAACGCTTGGAAAGTTGGCTCCAGGCGTTTTGAAAATTGGAATTCCAGGCTATCAGGGTTTTGTCATAATGAGGCCCAAGGTTGTGGATGTCCTCGATAATGAAAAGACCTTCTACCGATTTGGCAATCTGGGCTATGCTGGGTAACATCCCATTCGGAAAGATGTATTTGTTGATCCAGGCATCACTATGTATTTGAGTGGAATTGGACCCTATTGTGTGCAAAAGAAAAATGCCGTCTTTTTTCATGCACTTGTCCACAACTTCCATAAAATTTCGATAATTCTTGTATCCTACATGCTCGAACATCCCCACCGAAACAATTTTATCGAATTTACCCGTTATCTGACGAAAATCGCAGTTGACTATTTCTACCGGCAGTCCTTTAAGGTCGTTCCTCGCAAAATTAATTTGTTCAGTGGAAATATTGACTCCGGTTACCTGGCACCCCACTTTTTCAGCCATGTATCTGGCAAGTCCTCCCCATCCAAATCCTATATCGAGCACATGATCTGACGGAGTTAACTGCAACTTGGCTATGATGAGATCCATCTTGTTTAACTGAGCCTGATCAAGGTTGTCTGTACCCTTGAAATATGCGCAACTGTACTGATTGTAGGGGTCAAGGAACGAAAAAAATAAATCGTTATCCAGATTGTAGTGTCGGTGGGCTATTATGTGAGATCTTCCCAGTGATTGAAGATTTAAAATCACCGCTTTTAGCGTCGGCAAAAGCAACTTCCAGGAACCCCTTACCTTGTCGATTAGACCTGCTGAAAGAATCCTGCTGAAAAACTCATCAAGGCTTGCGCAGTCCCACCATCCTTGCATGTAGGCCTCTCCAAGGCCAAGATTTTTCATGCTCAACGCCCGGTCGTAGAGTTTTTCATTGTGGACTTTTATGTCGTATGGGCTATTTCCGTCTAATTCGATCCCTGCAGTTGCCAACAGTTCACAAACAATCTCCTTACTCCTAGACATGCGACCTCCTGTTGAAGAACCGGAACACTTTCCGTTGAAAACTTCCAACCTCAAGAAAAGGGCATAGGCTACGATCGGCAGAGTTGTTTAATGATCTCCGAAAAAAGCTCTCCTTTTGTTAAATTGTGCTCCTCGATGTGGAATATCAGTTTGCGCCTTGGGTGTCATTTTTTAAAGATATAG
>JBMFSZ010000168.1:0-7471 GCA_049967315.1 Desulfomonilaceae bacterium | reverse complement strand
TTCAACGATTTATGTCGTTTTCGAAGACAAGATCGAATTCTACTGGTCAAGGACCCGGATATTGGAGCGATTGAACTCGCTCCAACCGGGGTCGATTCCGTCCGGAGTACAACCCGTGCTTGGGCCCGACGCTACCGCTGTCGGGCAGGTGTTTTGGTACACTGTTGAAGGAAGAGAGTTTGGACTTGATGAACTCAGGACGATACAGGACTGGTATGTTCGCTACCTGTTGCAATCCGCCAGGGGTGTGAGTGAAGTAGCATCCGTAGGGGGCTACGTAAAAGAATACCAGGTAGACGTTAACCCCAACTCTCTCTGGGCCAATGGCGTAACGCTGATGGACGTCTTTAAGGCGGTTCAACGATCTAATCTGGACGTTGGCGCTCGCACAATCGAATTGAACGATGTTGATTACATCATTCGAGGGCTGGGTTTTCTGAAATCAGTTCATGACCTGGAAAGGGCTGTGGTCAAAGTCCATAAAAATATTCCACTTTATGTAAAAGACGTGGCCAGGGTAACAGAAGGGCCAGCATTCCGACAGGGCGCTCTAAACAAGGCCGGCGCAGAGGCTGCGGGCGGTGTCGTGGTAGTGCGGTTTGGAGAAAACCCGTTGCAGGTCATCAAAAACGTAAAGGCCAAAATTAATGAATTTTCTGCGAGCTTGCCCAAGAAGACCCTTTCAGACGGCGCCATCTCCCAAGTCAGGGTTGTTCCATTTTACGATAGAACGCAGCTCATATACGAAACTCTAGACACTCTCAAAAGAGCGCTTTCAGAAGAAATTCTTGTGACCATCATAATTGTGGTCGTAATGGTAAACCACCTCGTAAGCGCGGCCCTGATATCGCTAATATTACCTCTAGCTGTCTTCCTGACCTTCATCATAATGAAATTTGCGGGCGTTGAAGCGAACATCATGGCGCTTTCAGGGATCGCCATAGCAATCGGCGTCATGGTTGATATGGGTATCATTCTTTGTGAAAACATCTTGAGACATATAGAGCACAGTCCACCGGAGAAGAGTCGTTTCAAAATTGTCCACGAAGCCGCCACAGAGGTTGGTGGAGCTGTAATTACTTCTGCATCCACAACCATAATTGCTTTTCTCCCTGTCTTCACCCTCACTGGGCCTGAAGGAAAGCTTTTTACGCCAGTCGCCCTGACCAAGACTTTTGCTATAGCTTCATCGCTTGTTCTGGCCTTATCCATTATTCCACCTTTGGCTCATATCGTTTTCACAAAAAGGACTTTTCGAACGGGAACCAGGGTAATCACTTATTGGCTGGTCGTGGCCTTTGGGATTTGGGCAGGTTACGCGCTTTCCTGGTCTATTGGACTGGGTCTGGTAATGGTTGGCGTCATCAAATTCGTATCGCTGTTCACTCCTCAAGCTATCAAGGAAAAAACTTCGGCAATTCTGAATATCGTGGTCCTTATCATTGTGATCCTCTTGCTCACTGAGCATTGGCTTCCATTAGGACCCGCAAAAGGTTTGGTTCGTAACCTTATTTTTTGCGCTGGCATTATATTCGGGCTCCTTGGTATCAGGAAGGTCTTCACAGGCTATTACCGTCAGGCATTGGCATGGACCCTGGACCATAAAATGATATTCCTGGCGCTCCCAACATCTCTCGTAGTTTTGGGACTGGTTATATGGCTAGGTTTCGACCGTGTGTTCTCTTTCATTCCGGCTATCGCAGAAAGGGTCATGCCTCAAAAAGATCAACGGGCGCCAAGGGTCCCCAGTATGCCGAAACCGGACATGAAAAGCGCTGGTATGAGCATGCCGGGAATGAACATGGGTGGCATGGGGGAGAGTCGTCCCAAACGAGTCTTAACAGGTCCCATACGATCGTCCAGACCATGGAAAACCTTGACCGAACTTTTCCCCGGCCTTGGAAAGGAATTTATGCCCAGCCTTGAGGAAGGTTCATTTCTTTTCATGCCAACGCTAATGCCGCAGGCTTCAATCGGAGAAGCCCTTGACATAATCGCTCAACAAAATCTCGCCATAAGTTCCATCCCTGAAGTAGCGTCTGTGGCCGGAAAAATTGGACGAGTGGATAGCCCTTTGGACCCTGCGCCCATTTCCATGATCGAGACCATAATTAACTTCCTTCCGGAGTACAAAACTGACCCTAATACTGGCCGCATGATCCTGGCCCCCAAGACAGGTATGCCAATACGGCAATGGAGACCCGAGATCCATTCACCAGAGGATATTTGGAACCAGATTGTGAAAGTGGCTCAACTCCCCGGTGTCACAACACCTCCGAAACTCGAGCCAATAGCTGGCCGCATCGCTATGCTTCAGACCGGAATGCGTTCGTCTTTAGGCATCAAGATACGTGGAAACAATATTGACGAACTCCAAAAAGTGGGGCTTCAGATGGAGCGCTTCCTGAGGGAGGTGCCATCAATTGAACCTTCATCCGTGATCGCTGATCGTAACGTCGGGTCGCCTTACCTAGAAATCGATATTGATCGTGACGCAACGGCACGTTACGGTGTCAACGTTCAGGACGTTCAGGATGTCATAGAAATCGCTATCGGTGGTCGTCGCATAACCACTACAGTGGAAGGCAGGGAACGCTATCCTGTGAGAGTGAGATATGACAGGGAATTACGTGATTCCGTGGAAACCTTGGGTAATGTGCTGGTTTCAGGGGATAACGGTGTGCAAATACCCATAATTTCTCTAGCCAAAATCAACTACGTACGTGGACCGATGGTCATAAAGAGTGAGAACACTTTTCCAGTAAACTACGTGATTTTTGGCAAAAAAACAGGGGTGGCGGAAGTTACCGCAGTACAAGACGCTGAAAAATACTTGCGTAAAAAAGAGTCCACTGGCGAGCTAAAGTTGCCTCCAAACACATCGTACATGTTTGCCGGCTCTTACGAAAATGAAGTTCGTGCGGAAAAAACAATGACGATTGTCATCCCGATGACCCTAATAATAGTTTTCTTTATCCTCTATTTTCAATTCGGGTCGATACCAACATCTTTAAATGTTTTCTCCGGTATTTTTGTGGCCTGGTCAGGCGGGTTCCTGATGCTCTGGTTATATTCACAACCCTGGTTCCTGGATCTCCATGTTTTTGGCGTTGACATGCGTAACCTCTTTCATGTGAAGCCCTATAATCTAAGTGTCGCAGTGTGGGTTGGTTTCCTGGCGCTTTTCGGTATCGCTACAAATGATGGAGTAATTTATTCGACATATCTGAACCAGGTTTTTAAAGAACACAAATTCAGTTCCATAAAGGAAATCAGAGAGGCCACAGTTGAAGCTGGACTAAAACGGATCAGGCCTGCGCTCATGACTTCCGCCACTGCTATTCTTGCTCTTATGCCGGTTTTATCTTCCCAGGGTCGTGGAGCTGACGTCATGGTTCCCATGGCCCTTCCCATATTCGGAGGCATGTTCCTGGACCTGATAACAGTATTCGTGGTCCCAACGATCTATTGCCTTGAGAAAGAGATCCAGTTCAGGCGGAAGATTAGTTCGTTGACCTAAATGTGGCAGGATGAGGCTCGCGATGGAAAAAGCATTCGCCCAAACCCCGGATATCCCCCTCGATATAGAGGGAAGATGAATTTTAAATTTCCGTCTGTTTGTCCGGACAAACCAGAATTACCGTTATATTGTCTACCCCACCCTTTTGATTCGCAGCGGAGACAAGTTTTACGCATGCTTGTTGGGGATTAGCGCTTGAGTTTGTAATAGCCAGGATTTCTTCATCCTCAATCATTTCTGTAAGACCATCCGAACATAACAGCAAACATTGTTTGTATTCCCATGGCAAAGTCTGTATATCCGGGTCCAGTTCAAGGGACACACCAAGCGCTTGGGTCAGGCCATGGCGCTGATGGTGAGTACGTGCCTGCTGTCGGTTTATCAAGCCTTGCCTCAGCCACTCGGCTACAAAGGTGTGATCTTCGGTGAGCTGCCTTATGTGTCGGTTCCCAACTGAGTAGGCGCGGCTGTCTCCCACATGGGCCAGAAGGAGATTGTCATCTCCAAACATCGCTACCAGTATTGTGGTCCCCATTCCGCTCCATGCAACATTAGTCCGGGATTTTTCAAGTATTGCGTAATTGGCTTTCAATATGGCGTGTCGAATTAGGGCAATATGGTCCTCGCCTGAATTGAGACCATCTTCAACAAGTGATGAAATGACTTCTACGGCTATAGAACTTGCCACTTCGCCAGCGTTGTGCCCACCCATTCCATCAGCTACCAGGAACAATCCAATATGCTCGTCAACGTATAAACTATCCTCGTTTAAATGTCTTTTTAGGCCCGTATCCGAGAGATATCCAACTCTGACTCTGTGTTTTTTCGGTAGCATTCGCGTCTCCTCAATGGCCAAAAGTACCCGGGAACGCATTCGTTTTGAATGAAATAATAGTCAGCATCTATTTGTCTGGAGGAAATGCCCAAGATTTCAGTAAACCCCATCTCATGTGATGGCGTCAAGGCATTGACATTATCGTGGGCAATAATTCAAAAAGCAGGTCGAATTTTTGAAGAATTGGGGACCAACTATTGAAAAATGGAAGTCTGGCTTGACCGAGAACTTTTGTTTAAGTATGATTCCAATTGTTTTTGTGGACCTTTATCAGGATCTAAAGCAGGCTGAAGGTTTATGTCACTTATTAGATCGCTCATTACACTGTTGTTAGCGCTGCTTTCGGTGCCGCTTATCGGGATCGCCACGCCTAGCGCACAATACTCAGGGCCGCCGCCTGGGCCTCCAACGGGGTATGCTCCACCGCAGCAGATGGCTCCTTACCAGCAACAGCAGCCTCTTGAATACGCGTTCCGCCCTAACCTTACGAATCCCGAATACGGCGAATGCCTCAATCTCGAAAAGCGATGGAAAGCGCTCTACCAAGCCTACTATTCCGCGTACAGTCAAGCCCGTATGATGAACCCCCGTGACCCGCAATACGCTCAAATGGCCAACTATGTCAACAGCATGAAGGCGCAGATGGATGCGGCCTGGAACGATTTCAGCGGTCGATGCGTTTACTTTCCCCGACACCGGTAAATTATGTCAGAAATAATTGAAAAATCGGTTGATGCGTTTACCGAAGACGTATCCTCTTCCGAAGAAGGCCGGAATGGAAGTCGATTCTCTCCTAACAGAATTCTGAATTCCATCCTCGTATTCTCCCTGGCTGGCGTTCTTTTCTATGCGGTCGCAACGTTTGCTTCTGACTACCAGTCAATCTTCCACGCCATGACGCTTTTTCCTGTCAGAGACTTGGGGATAGTCCTGTTCCTGGTCACTGTAGGTTGGCTAATCAGAGGATGGAGATTTCATTATTATTTGGTGAATATGGGAGAAAACGTCCCTTTATCCTTCGCCACCATGACTTTTCTCGCGGGTTTCGCCCTCACTGGGACTCCTGGAAAAGTTGGCGAAGCAATGAAAGGAGTATTCTTAAAAAGAGATTACAGAGTGCCTGTAACCCGGGTGGTTGGGGTGGTCGTAGTTGAACGCTTGATGGATCTTTTTGGGGTATTAATCCTCGGGTCGTTTTCATTACTATTCTTCCCTGGATGGAGAAACATATTCCTGACACTGGCGGCTATAGTGATAGCTGGCGGCATTTTTCTTTGCATGGAGAAAATATACCGTCCGATACTTGAGAGCATGTCGCGATTTCGGATCATTTCGTGGGGTGCTACCAAAGTTCTGAGGATATTGTTGTCCGGAAAGGACTTGATGAAACCTCGCATTTTCATCATCGGGCTGATCGTTTCTGTCGTGGCGTGGGCAATGGAAGCCTTTTCAATGTTCATAGTGATGAAAGGATTTGGGTTGAACGGGACATTGACCGAGGCCAATTTTGTTTATTGTTTTTCAACCATCCTCGGAGCTTTGTCCATGCTGCCAGGTGGCATTGGTGGAACTGAAGCCAGCATGATTGGGCTATTTGCATATCTCGGGATATCATATTCTGCCGGTCTACCTGCTGTAATCCTTATCCGGCTGTGCACTTTGTGGTACGCTGTATTTGCCGGGATGGCGCTAAGTTTTTATCTACTTTCCCGAAAAAAGGGAGCCACTTCTCCAGTTGGTCCAGTATAGTGAACTTTTCAAAACATGTAAGGGTGAATTCATTTATTGACTAAGCCTTTTATATTCTGTTAGATTTGGAATGTGGTCGAGTTTGGAGGTCATCCAGATTGACCACGATGCAGAACAAATGATGGGCAAATAAAACGGTTCGGGAGTTCTGCTGTTGTTTTGACACAATCACAACCCCACCTTATTCTACGGGTGGGTAATTCACCTTTTCAGGAGTGGGCAGATGAGTGATGAATACGATGTGGAATTGACCGAAGAACATATAATGCTTCGCGACATGGTTAGAAAGTTCGCCAATAATGAAATATTGCCCGTTGTAGAACAGGATGAGAACGAACATCGGTTCCAGCGTGACCTAGTGACCAAAATGGGAGAACTTGGACTTTTTGGCTGCCCTGTACCTGAAGAATATGGCGGCAATGGTATGGGGTATCTCGCCCACGCCATAGTTACGGAAGAAATCGGCAGGGCATCCGGTTCGCTTAGAGTAGCTTTCAACATGCAGACTATGGGAACCGCAATGTCGATCCTCAAATGGGGCAGCGAAGAGCTTAAGAAAAAATACATCCCTGCCCTAATGTCGGCGGAAATTCTGGGCTGCTTCGGTATCACTGAACCCGACTCCGGATCTGACACCGCATCCATGACGACTACGGCAGTAAAGGACGGAAACGAATACGTTCTGAACGGTCGAAAAATGTGGATCACGTGGTGCCCTGTAGCCGACATGTCTGTAGTTTTCGCAATGACCGACAGGAAGGCCAAGCACAACGGGATGAGTGTGTTCGTCATGGACATGGATTCGCCGGGGGTCAGCACCAAGGCGATCAAGGAAAAGCTTGGGCTGTGGGCTTGTCCGACCGGTGAAATTATAATGGAAGACGTCCGGGTTCCTGCTACCAATCGGCTGGGCGAGGAAGGCAAGGGCTTCGGGTACTTGATGAAAGAATTGATAAGCACCCGGCTTTCCGCTGCGGCCGGCGCTGTTGGAACTTGCCAGGCAGCTTTGGACGAAGCCATAAAATATGCCAATGAGCGACGACAGTTTGGAAAATCGATAGCAGAGTTCCAGATGGTCCAGGAGGTCATCGCTAGAATGGTAGCCGAGACCGAAGCCGCAAGGGCCCTGGTTTGGCGATGCGCAATCCAGAAAGACAGGGGTCTGGTCAATAATATGAGAGAAACCGTTCTGGCAAAATATTACGCATGTAAAGCCGCTGATGAAGTACCCAACCTGGGACTTGAGGTTCTAAGCGCATATGGATATTCGAACGAATATCCGATAGCTCGCATCTTGCGCGACGGGAAAGTTTATAAAATCCTCGAGGGCGCTACGAACATAATGAAGATGATAATCGCCAATGACG
>JBMFSZ010000167.1:0-7504 GCA_049967315.1 Desulfomonilaceae bacterium | reverse complement strand
TGGGAAACTACGAGCTCGTGAGCTGCCTCAACATCGCCTGATTCCCGGAATTTAACCGCAAGAGCAAATTCACTTTCAGCCGTTAAAGGCTTAATTGTCCGTACTTGCGCTAAAAACTGGTCTAACTGATTGATCGCCACAGGATAGTTCATTACTGTACTCCGTTAATTTCCCCTGAAACATTTATATGATCTTGTTTTTTTGAGTTGACTCCAGTGTTCACCAAACCAACCGTTTAGATATGCACTTTCTTAAAAGTAGTCAACCCCTGTTACCAAAAGTTCCCTTAAAGCCTAAAAAATATTTCATCATCTCATATTAAGATCGCAGGTTTCAATGCATTATTGCTTAATCATCATATTTGACCTTTATGCTGCGAGCCTTTGGCCTTATGCCTTTAAGCAGCGTAATCTTAAGAACTCCGTTTTTGTACGAAGCCGTTACCGCTTCCCTGTCTACATTACGTGGCAACGTAAAACTCCTCAGAAACGACCCAGAAGCCCTCTCTCGTCTTAAATAGGTGGAATCGGCGCCTTGCGCGTCGGTCTTCCTTTCTCCCTGTATAATCAGGCTATCTCCCTCAATTTTTATAGTCAGCTCGTTAAGGTTAATGCCGGGAATCTCACAAGCGAATACGAAGCTGTCGGTCGTCTCCCTGATATTTATCAAGGGCAGTAGACGGGATTCCCGCCATGGAGCGCTCATCCATGGGCGATGCGACTGAGCCAAACTATCAAAAATCTCGTCCATCTCTCGCTGTATATTCTTGAACTCGTTGCGCAACATATTGTGTCTAAAGCTAGTGACCATGCTCATTGGAAGCACTCCTTTCCACGAACGGTACAAAACTAACTGCCTACGGTATTAAAGATTCAATAATGATCGTTTGGTTTCATAAAATACTTAATGACGAACGTAAAAGGGGTTCCCGGTTGACCTAGAATTTTGATAAGGTAACCTGCTGACGGAGGTTCGTATGGACAAGAAACAAATGGCATTGATCGAATTGCTCGAAGAAGTTGAGGACAGGATAATTCAAGGTGGGGCTATAGAGAGGTCAGAAGCGGAGTCACTAAAGAATCTTGAATATGGTTCGATCATGAAATTGACTGCAGCGGCTGACCGGATAAGGATAAATTTCCTTGGGAACAGGTTTGATTCATGCTCTCTCGTAAACGCTAAATCAGGCTTGTGTTCAGAGGATTGCGCTTTTTGCGCCCAGTCTTCCAAACATGGACGGTCAAGTGAAGTTTATGGTCTAAAATCAACGGACGAAATTCTTGCCGCTGCCAAAAATGCCAAAGCTTTTGGAGCGGGGCGTTTTTGCACTGTTACCAGTGGCGGGGCTCTAAGTGAAGAGGATTTTGAAAGATTGACCGACACCTTGCGTATATTGAAAACGGAAGTCGATATAGCGCTCGACGCCTCTCTGGGTTTCCTAAACGAAACAAGAGCGTCAAAATTATTTAGCACAGGTGTTTCCCGGTATAATCACAATCTCGAATCTTCCAGGGAATTCTACCCTTCTATATGCTCTACGCATAGCTATGAGGCGCGTGTTGAAACTGTAAAGCTCGTCAAAAGCAAAGGCGCTTCGGCGTGCTGTGGAGGGATAATTGGGCTCGGAGAGACTTCATCCCAACGTTTGGACCTAGCGTTTACTCTAGCTGACCTGGGCGTAGACTGTGTGCCAATAAACATTCTAAATCCAAGGCCTGGTACCAGACTTGAAAATGCCCAGCCCCCGGAACCCTTGGAAATTATCAAAACGGTTGCGATGTTCAGACTAATCCTCCCTAGATCTACCATAAAAATCGCTGGGGGCCGCGAAAGAAATCTTGGTGATTTCCAGGCAATGGCGCTCCGTTCCGGAGCAAACGGCATGATTATAGGTGGTTACCTTACTACAGGAGGGCGATCTGTCGAGGCTGATCTAGAGATGGTCAGGCAGGCTGGATTCGAAATCGGCTCCTATTGCTAACTGCTAAGCTAGTTTTGAGTAGTTGTTTTGAGGCTCAGTGCGGCATTTGTGGAACGCTGATTCCTGCAGCGGGCTTTGGGTGAAGGACAAATTCTTGTATCCCAATCGATGTCAACGGGTTAAAAGGATTGACTCAGCAAGGCGGGACCCTTGCGACAAGCCTAGAATTTTGTGATTCCACCAATCCTGATCTTCGCTGTTTCGAAACATCACTTCCTCAAGACGTGAGCACTCTTTTTCCTGTAGCCGTCTACTGATGGTAGCCATGCAAGACGGTCCAATGGAAACGTTTTCATCGAGCAGGACTGGCAGAATAGATTCATCAATAACAAGAAACCTGGCTTTGTTGATTTTCCAAACTACGGTCGAAAACGGCAGGTAATGCGCCAAAACTTTTTTTCTCACATAATCAGTTCCAGGTAGCTTAACTATGCTGAGAAAGTTGGGTGATATTATTTCACCTTCGTCGTAAAGGGGGAAAAATGCCTTATTGATATAAACATTCGGGTTACCAGCCGCACTTAGAATTTTACCCATCAACTTCCTGGAAACCAGCCTGTCAAATTCAAATATCACGTTCAGCACGCAATGAGGATTATGCGAGGCGAATTCGGAAACTGTTTCGACAATGAATTTCCCAAATTTAGCTGCATCGTCCCCTTTGAACCACATTGTGAAAGGATTTGTCGTAACCGCCGTAATATCCCGAACTTTTGGGACATCGTTCCGGAACGGAAGCTCTATTACCCACTTGCTTAAGTAAATCTTCCTCTCTATGGAACCGCTGGCAACATCACCAGAATCTACTAAAGAAGGAAATCCCAGGTAATCGAGCTCCATGTCAAAAGTTCTTTCAAATTCCTTTAGGCAATCTCGCATAGAACTAGATGAAAAGCTCTTCGAAGATCTTAGATAATAAGGTGGCCTATCGTCATATTTGAGCCCGAGCGACATTGAGTCCCGCCTGAAATCGGTGCCCGGCAGGACAGCCAGAGTGAAGGGCTGAATAACAGAGAAGGCTCCGGTATTCTTGAGGTAGTTTAAGGTTTCTACAAAAGCATCAGGGTTATCTCCGGGCAAACCCAAAATTATGCCAGTCGTTACATCGACACCCTCATCCTTTAGTTCTCGGGCTCTCATCAGAACTTTTTCCGGATTTCCTGAACGTCCGGCCAATTTTAACGCATTGGAGTTGACCGACTGAAGACCGATCTCGGCTGACACTAATCCCGCTTCCCTAAATAGATGAATGTCCGAATCGTTAAGCAGATCAGCTCTTAATTCTGTATGAATTTTGACATCCTTTTGACTCCTTTTGGAAACCATGATCTTCAATATTTCTCTGAACCCGTAGCGAGCATTGAACGTAGGATCCATCAAGTAGATTTCTTCTACTCCGGACTCCCCGGAATAAGCAAAATCGAGGACTCGCTGTACAATTTTAAGTGGATAGGTGCGAACAGTGTCAAATGCTTTATGATAAAAGCAGTATCTGCATTTGAACGGGCAACCCCTGACTGTCTCCACAAAAATCGAGCCACTTTTTGAAGGGCCTATCGTGCCGTCAAGGTATGGATAAATGAAGCAACTGGAGTCCCATAGCTGTGGATGGGGGCTATTTGACCTTACAAGGCCTGTACACAGATTATCAAGAACTTCGGCAACTTGGGGCTCCCCTTCCCCGAATACTGCAATATCTACAGCCGGGTGTTCCAGCACCCATTTGTTATCTGGTGTAACTTCCGGTCCGCCTACTATTACTTTAACATCAGGAAGCAGTCTCTTTACAGCCGAGGCAATGAAAAGGCTCCTCTGTGAATTCCACAAGTAAAGGCTCATGGCCAGTACCGCTGGCGCCCGACGCGACACCTCATGAATTATTCCAGAATCTCCATAAACATCCGTGATCTCAGACCCAAGGATTTGAATCTGGACATCCGATTCAGCCTGCGCTTTGAGACAGGAAGCAAGGAATCCCGCAGCCAGAGGGATGTTGCTTCCTGGATCCTCAAATACAAACCTGGGAGGCGGCAATTGAACAAAAATTATTTTTTTCATTTCTTAGTCAAAAATTAGTAAATTTGGCCTATACGGAGAGTATGTTATACAATAAAATCATTGAGAGTGAACCAAAGCAAACAGTAACAAGGTAATCATTTATGGCAAGAGAGCGAATCCTGGTCGTTGACGATGAGGAAGATATACTCGAGTTGGTAAAGTATAATCTGGAAAAGGAAAAATTTCAGGTTACATGTTCAACCTCTGGAGAAGATGCTTTACAAAAACTCAAGAGAGAGACATTTGACCTAATACTTCTCGATTTGATGTTACCTGGGCGAGATGGTCTCGACACGTGCAGGGCGCTCAAAAGCAGTCAGGAGACCTCACACATTCCGGTAGTAATGATTACAGCCAAGGCTGAGGATACTGATGTTGTTCTCGGACTCGAACTTGGGGCAGATGATTATGTTACAAAACCATTTAGCCCCCGCGTACTTTTAGCCAGAATAAAGGCAATCTTGAGAAGGGGCCAGTCAGAAGCGATCGATGACAAATCTGTCATCAAGGCCCATGACCTGATTATAAATCCTTCCCGCCATGAAGTTCGCGTGAAAGATTCGATGGTCAACCTTACTGCCACCGAGTTTTCTATTCTGCATTTTCTCGCCAAACGACCAGGATGGGTTTTCAGCCGGGAACAGATAATTGATTCAGTCAAGGGCAGTGATTATCCCGTGACCGACCGGTCGGTTGACGTACAAATAGTGGGGCTGCGAAAGAAGCTGGGCGATGCTGGTGAAATTATTGAGACAGTGAGAGGTGTCGGTTACCGCTTCAAGGAATAATGCAGGACACTTTTGACCATGCTTCATAAGCCCTAGTAAAGCAGAAAGTCCTTCCTGATTTGTAAAAAAGTTTCCAATTCTGGTCTGTAGTTTTCTTCAATTTCAAAAACGGAGCGACCATCTTCGAGTGAACTTCTGACCGAGTCATCCCCTATAATTACGTCGATCGGCAATTTGTCAAAAACGTATTCATAGGGGGGATCAGACCACCTGAACTCAGGACAGTTTCTGATTATAGCTGATAATATGGCCAGAGAAACCCTGTAAGGCCTGTAGCGAGTCCTGTCTGTGACGTGGATCTGAAACCCAAGGCAATGTTGGTTTGCCCATTTGTTAAAGCTCGGTCTGAATTCAATGATTCTTAATTCAGCCCCTTCTATAGCCATTTGTTCCAAATCTCTGAGGATGGCCTCAGGGTTAATAAACGGCGCTCCAAAAATTTCAAAAGGTCTGGTTGTGCCTCGTCCTTCCGAAAGATTGACCCCTTCGAAGAGAACTTGCCCCGGATAAACCACCGCAGTTTCAACCGTTGGCATGTTCGGAGATGGTAAAGCCCATGGTAAATCTGTCTCGTCAAAATAGGCCCGTCGATCCCAGCCTTCCATTTCCACGACGGTTACTTCACACCCGATGGAGAATGTCTCATTGTAATAATTCACGAGTTCGCCCAGGGTCATGCCGTGGCGCATGGGCAGAGGATAGGGACCCACGAAGGAGGAAAATTCAGGCTTTAGAATATTGCCCTCGACATTTATGCCATTGACCGGGTTAGGCCTGTCCAGAATGATGACTTTTTTACCTAACCCCGCGCACGCTTCCATTAATAGGCAAACCGTCGCACAAAAAGTATAAACCCGTGTCCCAACGTCCTGGAGGTCTACTAATACGGCGTCCACATTTGCCAGCATTTCAGTGGTAGGCCGCCTTGTCGAGGAATACAGACTATAAACGGGTAGGCCTAGTCTCCTGTGACGAGCATGATCCGTCTCCCTCATATTATCCTGCTCTGTAAGTCCTACCCCGTGCTGAGGGCCAAAAAGCGTTGTGAGCCTCTCACGAAAGATCTCAGCCAGGATGTCGGCGGACTCCCTAAATCGGCCATCTATTGAAGCCTGATTATATAGGAGTCCTAGCCTCCTGTAGTCTGATAATATGGCAGGATTCTGAACGACTTGCGCAAGTCCAGTGACAAGCTTCATTTAACTGTAAGCCAATATTTACATTCAATAAGCCACAAAAAAAGCTCTCCTATTCCCAGTGATTCCCTCTGTCACGACGGAGGTCGACCACATTCCTATCCCAGCGAGTAATGACAACAGTTTTTTCCCCTCCCCCACCAGCGATTGCGGAGCTCGTAAACCAGGACACAAGACTCACAATCAGAGATGCGGCGAAAGCCGACCAGAAGCCAGCCACATGAACTCCGAAATCCAGGCCTGCAACAAACCAGAACAAAAGAGCGTTTATTACCAGAATGAAAAAGCCTAGAGTCACCAATGTCAGTGGCAGAGTCAGTATGATCAGGACGGGCCTTACAAACGCATTCAGCACTCCAAGCACAGCGGCAAAAACAAGGGCTGATCCCGCATCATCAACGGTAACTCCCAAGTGAAGCTTTGAGATAACCAGAACGGTTACAGTCATGATTATCCATCTAATCAAAATCCCTGGCATGATCAGTCCTTTCCATTACGGCCTGTGAGGCCGGGAAAATCAGTCCTCGCCCTTATCCTTCATTTTCTTAAAAAATGGCTCGAACAGATCAATGGGAACGGGGAAAATTGTAGTGGAATTCTTTTCTGCAGCAACCTCAACGAGAGACTGGAGGAACCTGAGCTGCAGGGCAACGGGCTCTTTTGATATGATAGCGGCAGCGTCAGATAGTTTACTAGCGGCCTGAAATTCACCTTCAGCGTTAATTACCTTAGCACGTCTTTCTCTTTCAGCCTCAGCCTGTTTGGCGATAGCTCGCTGCATTTCCTGCGGCAAATCGATATATTTCAACTCGACCATGCTGACTTTTATTCCCCAAGGATCCGTATGTCGGTCCAGAATCTCCTGGAGTATCATGTTTACCTTTTCGCGTGAGGCCAGCAATTCATCGAGTTCCGACTGTCCGCAGACACTTCTTAAAGTAGTCTGGGCCAACTGGGATGTCGCATACAGATAGTTCTCAACCTCAATAACGGCCTTCGTCGGGTCCATAACCCGGAAGTATATTACTGCATTAACCTTCACGGAAACGTTATCCCGGGTTATAACGTCCTGAGATGGAACATCCATCACTACGGTTCTAAGGCTCACTCTAACCATCCTGTCGACTATGGGAATCAGCAATATTATTCCGGGTCCCTTGTGTTCAATTATTCGTCCAAGTCTAAAAATAACTGCCCGCTCATACTCATTTAATACCTTTATAGCCATTGAAAGAATGACTATTGCCAAGATTACGATGATTCCGAGACCGTACATAATGTCCTCCTGAAAGTGGGCTCCAAAAATGAGGAAGCCTTATAATTTACATTGAAATAGTTGGCAAAAAACAGGTTCATAAAACCATTGTCACCGTAACTTCCAGGTCCTTGACCCCGGTGACTCTGACTGTTGATCCCTTAAGTATACGAACATCGGATCTTGCATTCCAATATTCGCCCCGTGTGAAAACTTTTCCTGTAGG
>JBMFSZ010000166.1:0-7531 GCA_049967315.1 Desulfomonilaceae bacterium | reverse complement strand
TCCCATGTTTATCAACTTCCCATACTTTTACAAGCTTTCCATCCGGACCGAATTTCTGAATTCTCCTGTTCCCGGTATCAGCAACTATCAAAGCTCCAGAAGGTTGCAAAATCATCCCTTGCGGGGCGTTTAGCAAGCCTGGTTCCTTGCCTTCACCGGCAAAACTACTTCTAAATTTACCGTCTTTGTCAAAAATCTTGATCAAACCGTGTTTGCTATCCAATACCCAGATTGATTCATCCGAACCTACTTGACAGGCAGTTGGAAGTCTGAACTGATCGTTCCTGTCACCAAGTTCTCCTACAACTGAAACAAGCTTGAGCGACTCAAAAATCTGGATCCGATGATTTCTTGTATCCGCGACAAACATTTTATCTTTCGGGCCCAAGCATACACCCTGAGGTGTAGCGAACAATCCACCTATAGATCCAATTCCGCCAACGGTTTTATGTAGTTTACCCGAAGGTTCAAAAATCTGGACCCTGCAGTTGTTTGAATCAACGACATAAACCAGGTCATTGGAATCTGTAACAATTCCCTTAGGATAATTAAAAGAGCCCGCTCCTGAACCTGGTTTTCCGAATGAGGCTATAGGTTGAAGGGAATCATTTAGTCGAAATACACGGTAGAGAGATGAATCGGTAACGAGAAGTGAGCCTTTGGAATCCAGGCACAGACAGAAAGGTGTCCTGATAGAGTTTTTATCGGCCTCAAAATAAGGTAAGGTCGATCTTGCTCCCTTAGTCACCGCCCTTGAGTTTGTACACGGCACTAAAGAAAGCGCGCCAGCTATTCCAATTGACTTTATAAAATCACGCCGCTTCATGGCGTTATAAAACTCCCTGATTCCTGATGGCGCTACAAAGTAGCTGTCCATCACCCCCTGAAACCAACCTCTCATGTAACTAGATTTTCAGTTTAACAATGCCGAAAATGCTATCCACGAACAATCAATATGTAACCCTTTAAATTCGGTTCGTCAATTTAAAACCCATTTTTTTGTGGGCGACCTTTTCCGTTTATTTATATTCAGGCAAAACGCAGAATTTGGTCTACTTCGGCCCGGTTACTTCTAAAAATTGCCGCGGGCGCTCCTGGTTTTGGGTAACCAATGGCTATCCCTATAACAATTTTTTTGTTGTTAGGAATTTCCAGAATTCGTCTTGCTATATCCGGAAAGTGCATGGAAGCCGCGAGATATATTGTGCCCAATCCATGGAGCATGGCCGCGTAGCAGATTGTTGTCCCAATTGACCCTATATCAAGACAGGAATAAGGTTCATTCAATTCACTGTCGATGACGAGATAAATGACACAAGGCGCTCCAAAAAACCTGTACATGTTTAGATAATGATTCATTCTGGCTTGTTTGTCTTCTCGTTCGATACCCAGGAAAGTAAGTAGGTCTCTACCTAAATTCATGTACCGTTCCTTGTAAACACCGGTGAAGTTAACGGGCATATCAATGCTTGGACGCGGGGAAGCGCCCTTTCGACCCTCTTCTTCAAAAGCATTGGCTAGTTGCTTGGCCTTAATACCGTCTGCGACTACAATTTCCCATGGTTGGGTGTTTCCCCATGATGGCGCCCAACGCGCCAAATCAACTATTTCGGAAATCGTTTGTCTTGGAACGGGGTCTGGCAAAAAGGCCCTGACACTTTTGCGATTAAGAATAGCGTCATCAAGTTCCATAGGTTACCTCTTTTCGAAACAGGCTTGTTAAAATCGTTTTAGATATTCCTCTCGAAAGAGTCTCGCCGGCTTTTCATTAAGGCTGAAGTCTCTAGGTGGGGTTATCCTTGTAAGAATGTCGAGACGGGATTGGCTTTTCAGCCTTTCTACTATTTGTACCCAAGCGCAATCCCTGTCCGGGCTGGTTTCGCATTTTCCGTTGGATGGGCCCCCGCAAGGACCATTCAAAAGACCTTTGGCGCACATCGTTACGGGACAAATACCACCGGTAATTCCTAAATAGCATTGATTGCAAGCCCTACAACGCTCGCTCCAAATTCCTGGGCCTTCGTTGACACCAATGAAGCTGGTGTCAACACCTGGAAAGACAGGTTTGTCAGGATACATCTCAGCAAGAAACTGGATCCCAGCTCCGCATGCCAGCGACAATACGGCGTCTGCACTATTTATATGGTCCTGAAATAAGGCAAGAAATTCCCGATCACATTGACGTTCAACCGTGGCTGCAAATGATTTGAAATCCCTATCCCGGAAGACTAGTTCTAGTTGCGTGGCTAGAATTCCAGCTTCTTTTTCTCCTCCGGCAAGGCAAACGGCTACACAGGTTCCGCAGCCCGCAACCAAAACCCTGGAAAAACCTCGAAGATTTTCAACTACTTCCTCAAATGGTTTCGGTTTAGCGACAATCACTGTAACCTCCAATAGAGCAAAGAGCGGTTTGCCAAACCCTAGCTCTTTTAACTTCGTTTTGCGCCACCAACTTTTAAGGAGGAGCGTAGCAATGACCAAGGCGATGATACATGAAACCGTTTCTGACAATAACCAACGGTCTTTTACATGTCAAGAAGGCTTATGAAGAACTCAGAATGGTGATTTGTGCAAAAATTACTTGACTATTTCAGTAGACAATGACGTTTTGTCACTGAACACAGCATTTATAGTGAGTTTGGATTTCGGATCCGACAATAGGCCATTGTCCGCGGCATATAAGTACATTGTTCTTTTACCGGAAACAGGAATATTCAGGGCTCCACCTTTCGCATTTATCAACTGATAGATTTTCGGATACAGGGCCACACCTAAAAACATTTGAGGCGCTTTTGGCTCACTCGACCACCTGACAACTCCGTCAGGTCCCAACAAATCTACCCGCTGAAGTTTTTTGTCCTCCACCTGCAGTTTCATTATGAAAGTGCCATCAAGATATCCGTCCTTACCTGGTTTAGTGCTTGTATTAACTAGATCGGCAAGGAAACCTCTAAATTCGCAGGTTACAAGGCCTTTGGCTTTTGGCGCGGATTCAGTTTCAGGGGCTACAGTAGAAGTCCTCGCAAGCCCTTTCTTGATCATCTGTTGATAATAGGACCCGTCAGCTAATCTAACGATTATTCTGAGATTTTGATTTGTGCTCGCCAAGTCTCCCGGATCGTATGCGTAAAGATAAAACTGTGTTCTCCCTTCAATAGGTATTGAAATTGAACCATCCGGTTTATTAAGGAGCGCAGTCGGAGCCCTCTGATAGGCTACAGCCAGGCCCCACGCTCCTGGGGTTGTCCCAAAGGTTCCCCATTTTCTTACAATTCCAGTGACACTATTGATTTCGATTCCTGTTATCGTATTCTTGGGGTTTACATCTATATCGAGTCCAAAGACTGAGTCAGGTTTTCCGTCGGGTTTTATCTCCGGGTATGGTCCGACCGCGTCTGTTGGTACATACCCTAGCCATTCTCCAAGGAAATTAACCTGAGTGCCCGCTGCCTTTGCCTTGGCAATTTCCTCAGACAGTTCCTCCGGTTTCAGGGGAGATTTTTGTGCCTTGGTCCAGTAAATTTGTCCATCTGAAAACGCGACATTAACTCTAAAATTTGTCTTACCCTGTGCCACGGCGCCGTTATCAGCCACGTACAAATTAAAGTCAACTTTATCCTTTACAGTAAACTTCAATGATCCGTCAGGCTCATTTATCAATTTGGCCGGCTCAGATTTCAATGCTACGCCAATAGGAGGATTGTTACTGGTTGGCACCGTGTCCCATACGGCCGTTTCACCATCGATATTTCTAATCTCTATCGCAGTTATTTCTCTATCCCTGGTTTCAAGTTTCAATTCAAAAAGAGCGTCTGGTTTGTTGTCAGGCTCAATTTTCTTACTAGACCCTACCGCGTCATAATTTGAAATGCCTTTTGCGAAAGCCGACATTCGAACGGGATAAGCTGCTTGCCCTGTGGTTCCAGAAGCAGGATTGGCCTCTAGATCCTCTTCGGCTTGCTTTTTAAATACCGAGCCATCGGTAAAAACAATTCGGACCTGATACTTTCGCCTCTGATCGGTAAAATCACCATCGTCGGTGACGAAAAGAAGCAAATTCTGATCTGTCAGAGGTCGTGACCTGATTTCACCCTCTTTTCTGTTCAATATATCTGAAGGACTTTTGGCTAGAGCTACTCCGACAAAGCTGGAGGTCTGACTTCCAGGGTGGGATGTCCAGAATTTTGAAGGATCTGACGAGAGGATCTCAACTTCATCAATTTTTTTGTTGGCAATTGAAGTTGTAAACGAAACTGAAAATACTGCGTCCGGGATGCCATCAGGCTCGGCTTTGGTTTTTCCAACCCTATCGGTTTTTTTCACGCCCAAGAAAAAGCACGCGCCGGCAACTTCATTTTCAGCTTTACAAGTGGCTGGCCAACCACACAAAGTTCCAATGAAAGCAATTACTAAAGCTGTGTTTATTAGCTTGCCCCAGTACAGTTGGCAACTACCTCCAATATAAATTGCTATTCCCTGAATTTCATTTACAATTGAATATCTATTGCATAACATATTGGAATGTCAATCTATAAGCGCTGAAAAATTGTAATCTTTTTAGAACAAGAACAATTCTTGTAGGCAAAATAAATTTCTGCCTGAATTTATCGAACCAAACGAAGGAGATAAATTTGACAAAGATCGCGGTTATTGGCGGGTCGGGGTTTGATGATCCCGACTTTTTGCAAGACACCAAATCGGTCAAAATTGGCGCCCCTTTCGGACATCTCTCAGCTGACCCTTTAATTGGGAAATTGGGATCTACTGAAATCGTGGTGTTGAATCGTCACGGCAAAGGGCATCGGATAGCTCCAGCACAGGTCAATTATCGAGCCAACATCTGGGCCATGAAAGAACTCGGTGTCACGCATATAATTGCTACGACTGCTTGCGGGTCGTTAAGAGAAGAAATTGAGCCCGGCGATCTGGTTTTTCCTGATCAGTTGATCGACTGGACTAAAAATCGAAAATCGACTTTCCATGAAGGTGACCAGGTCGCGCATATTTCCATGGCTGACCCCTTCTGTAATCGTCTAAGATCGACTCTGATTCAAGCGGCAAAAGAGGAGGGAATAAAATTTCATTCTAGAGGTGTAGTCATAACAATCGAAGGCCCCAGGTTTTCTACGAGGGCTGAAAGCAATATGTTCAGGTTATGGGGAGCGGACATAATAAACATGTCCACTTCGCCAGAAGCGGCGTTAGCACGTGAAGCAGGGATATGTTACGCTATTGTCGCCATGAGCACGGATTATGACTGTTGGCGGCACTCAGATGAACCGGTTACTTGGGACATGATCGTGGCTACCATGAAAAAAAATGTCAGCAATGTCAAAAAAATATTCATATCTTCTATTCCTTCGATAAATTTTGAAAGCTGTGCTTGTCGAAACGCGTTAGACTGCGCCTTGGTCTAATGGCCAGTAATCACTAAAAGGGCCGCGCAAAAAATTTCACCTGAGATCGGAGTAATCAATTTGGATCTGAAAGAAAATATCAATCTCGCTTTGGGAAATGAACCCGTAGATCTTTTGCTCAAAAACGGAAAGTTGGTCAACGTCTTTTCCGGAAGCATTCATCATTGCCCTGTAGCAATATCAGGTGACCAAATAATAGGGTTTGGAAAATACAACGCCAGACGCGTAGTGGATTTAGACGGGGCTTTTGTTGCCCCAGGGTTTATAGACGGTCATATTCATTTGGAATCCAGTATGCTTACTATCCCTGAGTTTGCTCGCAATGTGGTCCCTTTGGGCACAACAGGGGTGGTTACTGATCCTCATGAGATAGCAAATGTTTATGGATTGGCAGGGATCAAATACATTCTTGATTCAAGTGAAGGGTTGCCGATTAGAGTTTCTGTGATGTTTCCCTCATGCGTTCCCGCGACCCCTTTCGAAACATCTGGCGCTATTCTCGGGCCTGATGATATGACTTCATTTAGGGAAAACCCTCGAATACTAGGACTGGCTGAAGTTATGAACTTTCCGGGTGTTATTTTTATGGACCCGGATATCCTCAAAAAGATTAATGTATTCAAAAACAAAGTGATAGATGGACATGCTCCCGGATTATCTGGAAAAGATCTCACAGCCTACAAAATTGCCGGCATCGGATCTGACCACGAATGCTGCGATTTGCAGGAGGCAAGGGAAAAACTGGATATCGGGATGCGAATCATGATCAGGGAAGGATCAGCCGCAAAAAACCTGGATTCATTATATCCTCTTATAAACACCCACAATTCGAGAAACATTATGCTCGTATGTGACGATTTGCATCCCGATGATATCCTGGAAAAAGGGCATCTGAATTATCTTTTGCAAAAGATACGGGCAAAAGGACTAGATCCGCTAACAGCAATTCAAATGGTGACCATCAATCCCGCGACCTATTTTGGTCTTGCAAATGTTGGAGCAATCCTGCCGGGGTATAAAGCCGATCTGGTAATCCTTGAAGACCTTGAAAGCTTTAAGGCAAAAGCTGTTTACTTTGGTGGTCAACTCGTCTCTGAACAAGGCCGGTTTGTCTACGATTTCCACGGTCTAACCGCGCCAAAACTTCCAGAGAGCTTTCATATAGCATGGGAGAAAATGACGGATTTCAAAGTTGCGGTGGATGGTCCTTATGTAAATGTGATCGAAGTCATTCCTGAACAAATCGTGACCAGAAAAAGAGTCGAAAAAACACCTACCGTGGGTGGTATGCTAAATTCTGATCCTCAACGAGACCTACTTAAGATAGCCGTAATAGAGCGACATCACGGATCCGGGGCTTACGCCGTGGGAATGATCAAAGGATTCGGACTAAAGGCGGGAGCGATAGCCTCCTCTGTCGCCCATGATTCACACAATATCATCGTGGTTGGCGTCAATGACGCTGATATGCTGTTGGCCGCAAGAACCGTCTCCGACATGGGGGGCGGGTTGGCTGTAGTGGCCAATGAACAAACGCGCGCGTCTCTACCTCTAAGAATCGGAGGCTTAATGTCAGAGCTGCCGATCAACGAAGTTAAAAACAGGTTAACTGAATGCGAAAGAGCGACCCATGCCCTGGGTTGCGCTCTTAACAGACCCTTTGCCACCCTTTCGTTCATGGCCTTGACACCTATCCCTGAAATAAAAATAACTGATCAGGGACTATTTGACTCGGTCAACTTCAAGTTCATATCTTTATTTGAGAAATCTTAACAACCATAGAACCAGTCGGTTTCTGTCAATCCGAGCTGATTGACAGGAAATTTGCTGGAGCAACTTATAATTAACAGGTTTTTTAGTCTCACCACTCTTGACAAGTATGTTTTCCGGGAACTATATAGTAATAGTTACTATTACTGATAGGATTTCACATTGCCAGCACAAATCCGTCAAACCTCACAAAGACGCATCATACTCGAGGAGCTTGCCAAACTGAAAACTCATCCGACAGCAAACGAAGTATACGAAGTTGTACGAAAACGTCTGCCAAAGATAAGTTTGGGCACAGTTTACAGAAATCTCGAGTTGTTATCTGAGTCAGGATCTATCCGAAA
>JBMFSZ010000165.1:0-7585 GCA_049967315.1 Desulfomonilaceae bacterium | reverse complement strand
CTTCATCACCGTATAATCATCCAGAAAGTCGGATGGTGATTTTGCCAATCGTTTACATAGCCTGAGCACATCATATGGGGTTAGGGCGAGTTCCAGCTTTCTGCAGCATTCAGTAAAACATGGCACTGTAGGGCCGCAGTAAAACTGGAAGTGATCGTGTCTGGACATTCGGTCGGAAGTTTTTAGAGTCATTCTTGGGTCCCGGGTTTTGTCATCCATTAAATGTTTATCCTTCACAATACGGAAAATTATTTTTCCGAGGAAATCTCTTTGTCACGCAGAAATTCAGCGAAAGCGAGCAAAGATCTGAAAACCATGTCTGCGCCCATTGGGTCCCCAGAGGGAGAAATTAGGACAGATTTTACACCGGCGTTCTTGCCGGCCTTCACGTCAGACTTGGAATCTCCCACCATGAAAGATGAACCAAGGTCGATGTCAAGGTTTTTGGCTGCTTCCAGTATCATTCCGGGGGCTGGTTTCCTGCAATAACAGTAGTCGGTTTTGTCGTGAGGGCAATAATATAATCCATCTATGTGTAAGCCAGCGTCTTTAAATAGTGTTTTCATGAAGTTATGGACAATATCCAGATCATCAAAGGTCATCATTCCCCTGGCTATACCTCTCTGGTTCGTGACAACGACAAGCGCAAACCCAATATCTCGAAATATAGCCAGGGCTTTTAACACTTCGGGTAAAAGCTCGAATTCGGATGGACGCCTAACATAATGATCTTCAGGAAGTTTCCTGTTTATTACTCCATCCCGATCCAGAAAAATGGCCCTTCTATGTGCCTTTTTGCTTTTACACGGATCAACACACATACTCTCCCCAAAATTCCTAAACATGAATCAAGTCAAATTCTTATGACTCTATCATAGACCTACTGTTCAAAAGGTCAATGCTGAAATGGGGAATAATGATGAGTCCGATTGGTTTCAGGATGGCCGGTTTGAGCGCCCGTAAGACAAGCGGTCATAGTTATAAACACTAAATAAATTTATAAAACAATAAGTTGAGTACGCGCGTTAGCGTAATATATTCGATTAAAATTAAATTCAATTTAGAGTTAAAAGTTATTATATAATGGTTTAATTGAATTAAAATAACATTATAATAATATGCAATTAAAACAAGCTTATAGCTTTTATATAGGCTTTTATGAACCTCAGTTAGTTTTAAACCTTTTAAAATTAAAATGATTATTTATTGAACTCTACCTAATAAATTACTTGACATAAAATTTGTTTTGAATAATTACGTGAATCCAGGACATTCAGTGAAGGAGGGAGGGCATGCTTACAATAAAGCGCCTGAAGGTATTGGTTTGTCAAATAATATGGGTTTTTGTCGCAACCACCGCTACGTGGGCTTACACCGGGCCGGATATATCCAGCCCTGGTGTTCAGGGAGATGCGCTATCTGCTGATCCGACCTATCAAAGTGGGTCTGTTCCGGCCAAGCAATTCCCCGCCAAACACAGAAGCGGATCATCGTATTCATCTACCGGGAGCGCTTCAGGTTATACCTATCCGGCTCCTGGGTACAGCGCATACAGACCGACTGTAGCGCCGCAGGTCTCGGTCTGTGGACCACAAGGCTGCCCAGTGCCTGGGGTTTCACCGGCTATGCCTACGTCTGGGCCAGGGCTATTCGGTTTGTTTTCGCCTCAGGGCATGGGACTAGGAGGCTGCGGTGGATTTTGTCGTCCTGAAGCGTTTGTGCCACACATCGGTTGCAAACAGTTTCAGGTAAGCGCTCAAGTCTGGTATCCAACGCTTTATCGCAGCGATGTTATCTGGGGCACGAATTTAGCTGGTGGTCCGGGAGGATTCGGGTATGGCTGGTCGCCAATAAGTTTAGTCGATAACCTGAACTTAGACCGCAATCAATATTTCGGGGTGTATGAAGGCCGGTGTCAGGTTCGCCCGAATTGGGGACTTAGATTTACCTTCATGCCCCTAACTTACAGAACCAACACCAGTCCAACATATCCATTCTACTTTGGAAACTGGCTTTACGGAACTATATATAACACTCTAACGATTTGGAATCGTTATGTTTATCGGGCTGAGCTGGTTTATGACTGGTTCCATAAGTGTAACGCTGTATCAAGTCTCTTCGGTGGCTACATGATGATTGATGACAATCTTACTATCAGCCAGTTGATCACAACTCGTAGCCGGTCCCAGCTCATCGGGCTATATACTGCAGGAGCAAGTATCGAGAGACTCATCAGAGACATCGGTTCAGCAACGGTGACCGTTGAAGGCAGAGGCTCATTGCAATTCAACAACGATTATTTCGGCTGGGACGCTGTGGCGCTGGGAAGAATATACATGCCCCTAAATTGCGGGAGGTATGGCTACCTTGAAGGTGGATACAGATGGTTTGTGCTTGAAACAAGCCAGAATACAAACTATGACAAGAGCACTCTGGCAGGGCCTACCGCAGGTATCGGCCTGATCTTCTGAGTCAAGCACGGAGTCCAGTGGTGTATTACGTGAATTAACAAAATTTGGTTTAGGGAAATGGTTTGTTCGCTAATGACGCTAGTGATCACGGAGGATTACCGGGATCCATCACCCTCCAAAAGAAGGATGAATCAATTCAACCCGGTCTCCTTCGTTGATCAAACAAGATGGAAAGTCTCGTCTATGAATGTAACGTCCGTTAATTTCGACTATCACCGCGGGATCATCCTCCTGAGCAGTGTCGAGAAGATTCTGAACGCTGAGAGTCGAACCGGAAAAATTTTCAGGGAATCCATTTAAAATGAATTTCACGCTATTTCACACCATGGACACAATCAAGTTGCGGCTTCAGAAACGAGTTTTGAGGATTATTTGGTCCCCGTAGAGGATTCTGAATGTCCTGTATTACCAACCACGCAGACTAACTGCATCTCCTCAGTCCTGTTAAGGAATTGAGCCCCAAAGCCGGCGGGATAAGTTAGAAAACTTTCTCGACCGGCTTTGATCTTTTAAAAATTCCGGGGTCGTCCAAGCTTCTTCACTCTTTATTCTTTAATGCCATAAACAATCTCTCAGAAGTTACGGGGAGTTCGTTAATTCGCACACCTGTAGCATCATATATCGCATTGAGTATAGCAGGGATGGTTGGCATTATTGCCCCTTCTCCAACTTCCTTCGCTCCATAAGGGCCGTTGGGTTCATTGGATTCGACGATGATAGATTTAACCTTTGGCATGTCCAGCGCTGTAGGAATCTTGTATTCTCCAAGTGACGGGTTGATGATTCTGCCTCTGGAATCGAACTTGACTTCCTCGAATAAACATTCACCGAGTCCCATGGACAGAGATCCCTGCATTTGTCCTTCAACTGAAGTTCTATTTATAGCCAGACCACAATCATGGGCGTCGGTCATTTGATCAATGGTTATCTGACCCGTTTCAAGATCCACGGTTACTTCGACAATTTGAGCTGAACACCCATAGGCTGGGGATGTTCCTACCGCTGCCCCCTTGTAGGAACCACCTAGCTTTGGAGGCTTGTACTTTCCCGTTCCGACAATTGTTCCAGCCTTCAGGAAGGCCATCCTGGCAGCTTCCCTGAATGTCAGGTATTCGCCCGAAGGTGGATCAGTCCATCCTCGGTGTTCTTTTATGTAATTTGACCTTATCTTTTGGAAATCGCCAGGTCCACCATCAAATTTTACAACACCGTCCTGGAATGTTATTGACGAAGCCGAGATGTTCAATTCTTCAGAAAGATAGGATGCTATCCGGGCTTTTATCTGTTCGGCCGCCTCTTTTGTCGCATGGCCCGTCATTAGCGTTTGTCTGCTCGAATATGCGCCCAAGTCCACACTGTAATCAGTGTCGCCTGAATAAACCCTGACGCTGTCCAAAGGTATTCCAAGTGTCTCCGCCGCAATCATGGCCATAGTGGTATCCGATCCCTGACCAATTTCCGCGGAGCCTGTTAGCACATTTGCTACTCCACCGTCTTCACTCAACTTGATGACGACTGTGGAATGATAGGTATCCGAGCGATAAATCGGGTAACCGGCGCCTGACACAAAAAAGCCACAGGCCATGCCGATTCCCTTTCCTTTTGGGAGCTTTCCCTTTTTGCTATCCCAACCTGAACCAACCTTAATAGCCTCGATGCATTCCTTCATACCCAAACTGGACATATCGAGTTCATTGACCGTCATATCACCGGTGGTCATGATATTTTTTAGTCGCATTTCGATTGGGTCCATCCCAATTTTTTCTGCCGTCATGTCAATAAGTTGTTCGAAACACGCCCGATGGGCGACTCCTCCGTGCCCTCGCTGAGCGCCACACGCTGGTTTATTGGTATAGACTCGGTAGCCATCGTATTTCATGGATTTCAACTTATATGGACCACCAAGTAAGGATCCGGAATAATACACAGTAGCGATTCCAAAACTGGTGTACGCTCCGCCGTCCAAAACGGCCTTATTCTTCAGCGCCACCATTGTTCCATCTTTCATGACACCCAGGGACATTTCGGCGAAAAACTGGTGCCTGGCCCTGCTATGCAGGAAAACCTGCTCTCTAGTGTAGGTCATCTTGACAGGTTTTCCCGTTACTTTTGCGAGAAGGCCGCAACTTAACTCTAAAGGAGTAGCTTCGCACTTGGGACCAAACCCTCCTCCTACATACGGTTTCACGACCCGGACATTACCTACCGGAATTTGAAGAGTCATTGCCACAGTTCTCATTACATAATGCGGAACCTGTGTGGACGTGTACAAGGTTAAGCGTCCGGCGGGATCAAATACCGCTAGGCATGAATGGGGTTCAATAAATGCAGCGTCCTGGCGCTTGTTCAGAAACGTATGGTGTACAACATAATCACACGAGGCCAGAGCCGCCTCGGTGTCACCGAACTCCTGATGAACTTCCGCATTCATGTTACCAGGAAATTCAGCATGTATCTGAGGAGCCCCTTCTTTCATGGCTTCAAACATGTCGAAGACGGCGGGTAGCTCTTCGTAATCCACCTTGATCAAAGAAAGAGCTTCCTGTGCTGTAGCCAGGTCAGACGCCGCTACTGCCGCGATTTCATCTCCCACATATCTAACTTTGTCATGGGCAAAAAGGGTCTCATCATATCTGGCTGGAGACACCCCGTATTTCACCAGACCGGCTTCCTTGGCAGTGACAACTGCTTTTACCCCCGGTAATTTTTTTGCTCTAGATGTGTCTATGTGCAAAATTCTCGCATGGGCCAGAGGACTTTGCAGGATAGCAGCGTATAACGTTCCCGGCATTTTGAAATCATCAGCATATTTTGCCTGTCCAGTAGCCTTGGCTACTGCATCGACTCTGGGGGCCCTGGTATTAAGAACTCGATAGTCGCCCATATCATGACTCCTCCCTGTGTCTCATGATTTCCGCCGCCTCATTTATAGCCTCAACTATTTTCTGATATCCTGTGCACCTGCAGAGATTTCCAGAGATGGCTGTTCTAATTTCCAACTCTGTGGGATTGGGTTTTTCGTCCAAAAGAGCTTTGGCCGAAAGAATCATCCCGGGGCTACAAAAACCACACTGTATGGCGCCTTTATCCACAAAGGCCTGTTGAACCGGATGGAGATTGCCATTTTCTGCGAGTCCTTCAATGGTCAAAACGTCACAACCATCGGCCTGCATGGCCAGGACCAGGCATGAATTTACTGGCTTGCCATCAAGTATAACGGTACATGCCCCACAATCTCCCAAGCCACAACCATGTTTTGTTCCTGTTAAGCCCAAGTCATCCCTCAGAAACTGCACCAGGGTTTGATTAGGCTCAACAGCGGCTTGTACCATCTCGCCATTTATTGTAAGCTGAATTGTTTTCTTCATGTTTCGTTCTCCGGAGAAACGAGAGTCAGTGTCGACTGATCGATTGCTACAAGTGGAAGTATGAAAACAAAAGTTTGGGTTGAACCGTCACTAACGACCGGTTTCAGGGTTTCCAGGTCATGGCCTTCTCATATGCCTGCCTCAACGCTCGGGATGTTAGAGCTTCAATCATTAGGCATCTGTATTCCATAGTTCCCCTGTGGTCAGTGATAGGTTGACACATTCCCACACCTATAGCTCCAGCCTCAGTGAATACGTCCTCAGATGGCTGTCTACCGATAAGAAATTCTTCAGCGGCGAAGGCCCGAACAGGTGTAGGGGCCACGGCGCCTAGAGCGATTTTCGCATCTAAAATCGGGCCTTGTGGCGATTGCAGCGTCAGGAGCGCAGCCACGTTTACCATCGATATTTCCAGGGCTTTTCTGGCTCCCAACTTAATGTAAGCGCCGCCACTCCAGGGAGCAGGGGTTTCGACAAATATGCTTACTAGTAATTCGTTAGGCTCGATCACTGTTTCGCCGGGGCCTCGGAAAAACTCACCGACAGGTACTTCTCGCTCCTTTGAGGAGCTTTTAAGTTTCAATGTGGCATTAAGGACCATACAAGCGGGAGGAAAATCCGCTGCTGGTCTGGCGTTGACTAGATTTCCGCCTATGGTGGCTCTGTTGCGAACTACCGGAGCCCCTAGCCGACCCGCCGCGAGTGCTATCGGGGTAAATCTGTCGATCAATAGTTCGTTTCTCGACAGTTCCGACGCAGTGACAGCAGGCCCAATAGTTACGCCGTGGTCTTCCCTGCGTATTATGGCGTCAAGCCCTGGGACTTTGCGCAAGGAAATGATTTGGCTCGGCTTTTCAACCTTGAGTTTCATCCGAACCAGAAGGTCTGTTCCACCAGCAATGACTCTAGCATTACCTCCCATTTCCGAAAGCAAACGTAAGGCTTCTTCAAGAGTCGCGGGTTCGTAATAGTCAAACCTGGGCAGGAGCATGCTCTTTCCCTCCCGTTAAAATTAGGAAATAAAGTGTGTAGGGCCCAAAATCTTAAATGTCCAATGCCGTAAAAACCGGGCAATGGCGCCAAAAGATTCTTATTCTTCGGCAGACGCCGCCCTTGGAACTGATCGACGTCTACCAATCCTCACAGCTATACGGCGGTAGCATGAACCTTCACAAAAAGCTGAACATTCTTTTAAGGAACGTTCATAGTAACAAAAGCCAGGACACGCGTGTAAGCCAGCCATATTTCTCTTTACTCGGGATTTTCGAACAAAATCCCGAACGGGTATATGCATAAAACCGCCACATTTGTGAACGAAAACAAAGCTCCCCTTATGGAAATCATCAACACAGGCATGATAGGCGTGAAGGTTAAGATTGGGATCCCGCAGGCAAACAGCAAGATTGTTCCATTCCTCCCCGCATTTTTGGCAGACCAGCCTGGCTTTCAGACACTCGTCTTTGCACTCATCTTTGGTTTGGTTGGAAGGGGGAGCGCTTGAGTCAATAATCGCCGCAATTCCCAGTCTGCGAAGTCGATTCACTAGTTCGCGAGACACGAGCAAAGCCTGCCGCATTCTCTCGTCCTGGGTTTGGTCTGTTGATTCCGGATAGGGGGGTATTCTGAAGTAAAACCAGTTACTGTATCCACCGAAGGGAGTCCCATCAGTCGGCCTATTGCAAGCCATGACTCCTTTGGCTATTTGACTGTCAACTGGGGAAACGACGTGGTATGAATCCCCGTCAG
>JBMFSZ010000164.1:0-7622 GCA_049967315.1 Desulfomonilaceae bacterium | reverse complement strand
AATTGAACGCGTCAACCAAATCATAGGCTTGTGCCCTAATGAACCTTACCAGACCAAGGAGATACTCATGATTGTAAACTCTTAGATAACCGGGATAACGGTGGCTATGCCTGAGGCCTCTTGTTTGATCTAGAATCCTCCTCAAGAAAATGTTAGGAGTTCCTTTTCGAACATAAAAAGTTGGAATACCGATAGCAGACCCGAAAAAGACCTGTCGCCGTTCGCTCTCTATAAAAGGATCATCTGGGATGTCATGGTGGGAAACCTTTCCCGACAAGACCAGCTTGAAAGCCAAAGCTGTAACGAGCGCCTGAAGATTGACCGCACTGGCCAGGTCGATAGACATGTTTTGAAACAGGCTGTAATGGCGTCCCTCGAAACCTGAAAATCCGCTCTGGGAAAATTCGCGTAAACGATACAAAAGGTAGGGGGCCATCTTCTCATCAAAAACTCCGAGGTCAGCCAGGTCCTTTTTGAGTCTGTCAGTATTGCCGGTGTTTCCGTCTAGAGCCGGACTCTCACTTGTGCTCATGATTGAAACGAAATAATCGATCAACCGGAAATCCGGAACATAGTCTCCTTTAACCCGAAACATAACTGTGAGGACTTTATCGATAGGATCGACACCAAAAGGCGTTACGGGTTGACCAAATATTTTAAGCTTCGCCTTTTTCTTCCAACGCCGCCAGATCATTCTCAAATGAGTATAATCAAGTTCGTGCGGCAAAAACCCTAGAACTCTTTCTGGATGAAAATCGGAAAATCCCAGCCTGTAGGGAGCCGCGCTATATGTGCCAACGAAAAGCGGCAAGAAGTGCTCCACAATTTTTATTATTAGATCACCAAGAAACTTTTCATGACATTGCGTGAATTCTCTGGGCTCTGAGGAAAGGCGTCCGGATATTGCATTGCTTCCAAGGCTGACGTGTACACCGTTATTCGCTAGGGATATGTTTGAAACGTTGGGAAGTACAACGAGATTTCTTGTAATAATGCGAGCTTCCCGGAGTTTTGCGACAGCGTTAAGTTGACTTCGGCTTAGGACCTGGTGACAAAGACACATATAATCATGCTTAATCTGCCCTGAGTCCCACCCATTGAGACATGGACTCATAAATAGCTCTCGGTAGAATGAGTCAGAGATACATTCATTGAGCCGTTTTTGTCGTGTGGGGGGATGTGGAGAAAGATACAAAAGGGCCTTTTGATGACCTGCGTCCGATAGAAATTTTTTGTTCACATACATTATGAGGAGCTGAGTCAGGAGATATCTTTTCGACGCTTCTTTTGCAACTGCACAGCCTAGCCCGGTTTCGAGCCGGAGTGGTATAACGTTAAAAGAGAATGTTTCCGGTGATGTGTTGTCGTTCAGCAGATGAGCCATTACTCGTTCGCCAGTGAGGCGTATCATCTCCGGCAGTTGGTCTTCCGAACCAGTAACGTCAGCCAGGGCAAGTTTCAGAGCGTAACTGATCGGCACGCGGGCGCATTGTCCGGATTTATCGTCATAAAGAAATTTTTGAAAGTCAGTTCTGAGCGAACCTTCAGAATGCCGTTTGTCCAACAATAGATCAAGCTCGAAGACTTTTCTCGCAGATCCGTTAATCCTTCCGAGTGGAAATCTGATCCAACTGTTTTCCCATACATTCTTGGGATTGTTTTCAAGATATTCCTCCAGATCAGTGATTGCCCTGATGGAAGTATCTCCCGCTATTGCCCGTTTCACTATGTTCGCGAAATAGTTGGATTGCTGAATTTGTATTGGTAAATCTACACAATCCTGTGTTCCTGAGACTGCGGCCTGAAGTTCCGTTTCTGTCCCTGCTGTGATATCGTTCACTCCAAAAGGCATCACCAGGGGGTCAATTTTTCCTGACCTTCCAGAATTTCGGAGAATTTCAGCAATAGTTTTAATAGAAACACTTTGCGTCTTTTGAGCAGATGGTAATTGAAGTAGTTTCGACCCCAAACTCATTTTTGGATCAACCTTCCGATTCGATTGGGCTGAGAGAATCTTACAAGTCCATTACGCAATTGCCTTGTTAGCAACAAATTAGGGATCCAATAATTTTTTGCTAGGATTGCCTCACTTTCATTAAAAAACACTTAAATCAGGACCTGAAACGACTTCCAATTGTGAGTACCTATTTTGTGTCGCAACACTAGCGTCAACTCAATACTAACATCCCCCTAACGTTTGCCTAACGATGACACTCTAGAAAACCAAAAATAGTTAGATAGCCAAACAGGAGGAAGAAATTTGCGACTTGCCGGGTCGGTTTTAAACTGAACAGCTCGCAACTTTCAGGTACAGGAGGTAAATCGCCTATGGGAGAGTTTAGCCTGAATCCAATAATGATTCGTGACATTTTCGATCATGCAAAACCTATGGGACATCATCAGGAACCCCGGAACCTTAATCTGGGTTTCGGATTCATATATTACGGTTTAATCAGGGCTCTCAGACCCAAACATACGTTAGTCATCGGGTCGGGGTATGGTTTTAGCGTGGTATGCCTTGCCCTGGGCATTAGAGACAATGGTTTGGGATCACTGAGTTTTGTTGATCCATCGTATTCCCTGTTCAAGGATGGGCCGTTCAAGACTATCGGTGGCAGAGCCAACTGGAGTGACGCCGAATCTGTGTATAGCCATTTCAATCGCTTCGGCGTAAGCCATTTGGTTACTCACTTCCGGATGTCTAGTGAGGAATTTTTCGATTCTTACGAATCTCGGCGATTACCAGCGATTAGCGTCGCCTTCATTGATGGAGCTCATGATTTCAAGCATGTAAAACACGATTTCGTCGAAGTGCTCAAAAGATCCCGCCCGAATACCTATGTATTCCTCCATGATTCAAATATTTATATCAGGGAAATGCTGGGGCACGCAGGTGTGAAAAAGTGGCTGTATTTCTTGCAGAAAAACGAGAAAGCTTTTCAGGTAGTTGACTTCCCGTTCTCGTCGGGAGTGGCTCTTGTTCGAATCGTGGAACCTGACGTATGGAAAGAATTGTGACAGCGACACCAATTGCAATCCTAGCGGTGGCCCTGGCCACATCTACTTTTTTATTTTGGAGATACATCTGGTTTTTCAGAAATCCCCCCAGGATTGTTGCACCTGGAGATAATCTAGTCAGCACTGCCGACGGAAAAATTGTTTACGTGAAACGATTATCGGCTGATAGCGACGTTATTGTAATCAAGAAAGGCGTTTCAGCGAAGATTTCAGACATAGTAAGGGAGGATGTTTCTACTCCCAAGGTACTGATCGGAACATTCATGAGCCCCCTGGATGTTCATTACAATCGCTCCCCGTTGGAAGGTAGGGTCGATTTTGTTCGACATTATCCAGCTAAAACCAAAAACCTGAACATGGGGCCGATGCAGCTAAGAACATTATTAAACCTTAGACCATATTACCGCAACAGCACACATATTATCGAAAACGAGCGCTCAGTAACCCGTATAACGGGTTTGTTCAAAGGGCGTCTAATTTCATGCTATGTCGTCCAGATCGCTGGAGGTCATGTGAGCGGAATAGATAGTTACGTGGCTCAGGGTTCCGGACTGGGGAAAGGCGAAATTTTCGGCATGATCAGAATAGGATCACAGGTCGATGTGATCCTTCCGGATTTATCTGACATGAAAATTCTGGTTTCCGAAGGGGACAGGGTCAAAGCGGGTGAATCTGTTTTGATAGAATAACAGGGTTTGCAACTCTGACGTTAAAGTTTTTAAGAGGCGTCTCAAATGAAGATCGATCTACACTGCCACTCAAAATTTTCAAAACGTCCTTCCGAATGGATATTGAAAAAAGTCGGTTCACCTGAGAGTTTCACCGAACCGCTTCAAATCTATGAAACGATGAAGAGAAAAGGAATGTCGTTTGTCACTATTACAGATCACAACAATATCGAGGGATGTCAGGAGATACTAAAATTTAAGGATGTTTTCATAAGCGAGGAAGTTACCACCTATTTTCCGGAAGACGGTTGCAAATTGCACGTTCTGGTCCACAACATTTCCGAAAAAGATCATCACAATATTCAGAAATTACGGGAGAACGTATATTCACTCAAAACTTACCTGAGTAAGAAACATATTTTTCATGCCTGGGCCCACCCCCTATATGCAGTCAATTCAAAACTGACAATTGAAAATTTCGAAAAAGGGCTGATTCTTTTCAAAAATCTTGAACTCAATGGCGCTCGTACCGCAGAACAGAACGAATGTCTACGTTTTTTGACTTCAAATCTGGACGCCGAAACTATGACCCGTTTGTCCAGCAAGCACAATCTCATTCCAATCGATCAAGAACCATGGAACAAGAACCTCATCGGAGGATCTGATGACCACGGTTCGCTTACTCTGGCTCGTTGCTATACAGAGGTGAAAAACGTTTCAGATTCGGAATCGTTTTTCCAGGGGATCGAACACGGCGATGGCAGGGCTATCGGAACAAAATCGACACCGTTATCTCTGGCTCATACGATTTACAGTATTGCCTACCAGTTTTACGGAATGAAGTTTGACCTGGAAAAATATGTTGGAAATGATGTGATTTTTTGCCTGCTTGACCGGTTTCTGTTCCCGGCGAGGAAACAGAAACCAAGATTTTTCGCCAGAATTGGACATTACTGGAATCACCGACGTCGCCCTACCAGCACAGGAAGCGGAGTTACCAATGTTTTGGATCTCCTGAAGACCGAAGCGGATCAACTTCTTTGGGACAACCCGAAGCTATCCGGAATTCTCAAGCACGGGTACAAGAACCTCGTGGACATGGAGCAAGAATGGTTCGACTTCGTAAACACTTTGTCCAACAAAGTTTTATGCCATTTTGCGGATCACATTATGAATAGTCTGTCTGGGGCTCACGTATTAAGTCTGTTTGACTCTCTTGGGGCCGCGGGATCGCTTTACTGCATGTTGGCCCCATATTTTCTGGCATATTCAATATTTTCAAAGGATAGGCGTTTCAGTGAAATGGTCCGTTCGAAATGGGCCAAGTCAGATGGCGCTAGAAATAGACTCGAAACGAATGTCGGACATTTCACGGATACCTTTTACGAGGTGAATGGAGTCGCTGCTACCCTAAGAAGGCAAATGGAAGCGTCAAAGCTTACAAACAAAAAATATACAGTGATTACGTGCCACTCTGGAGAAAGCCGTAATGAAGGAGGTATTCACAATTTTGAGCCGATAAAGGTTTACAATCTACCTGAGTATCCAGAGCAAAAGCTCTTTTATCCACCATTTCTTGAAATGCTCAATTATTGCTACAGTAAGAGATTTACACACATACATTCGGCTACTCCTGGTCCTGTAGGTCTGTCGGCCCTGGCAATATCCAGGATACTTAACCTTCCAATCATTGGAACATACCATACTGCGCTCCCACAGTACGCCGAGTACCTTACCAAGGATGCCCTGATATCTGACTTGATGTGGAAATATACGATTTGGTACTACGATCAAATGGATCTCGTGCTGGCGCCCTCCAAGAGTACGGCCGAGGAGCTCGTGGCCAAGGGATTGAACCCAGCGAAACTCAGGATAACGCCAAGAGGAGTAGACAAAGAGTTGTTCCATCCATCCCGGAAGAATGGATCTCTGGAAAAATACTGCAAAAACAGCGAGGAACTAAAACTGTTGTATGTTGGGAGAGTTTCCAAAGAAAAGAATCTGGAGATCCTTGTGGCTGCATTTAAGAAGCTGATTTTGCATCAGACTAACGTAAGGCTTTTTGTGGTCGGTGACGGACCCTACCGGGAAGAGATGGAGGCATCTCTCAAAGATCTTCCGGTAGTTTTCACCGGTTATGTTAAGGGCTACAAACTTGCCGAAATATTCGCGTCGGCGGATCTATTTGTTTTTCCCAGCACCACAGACACTTTTGGCAACGTAGTGCTAGAAGCCCAGGCGTCGGGCTTACCAGTGATTGTAACTGACATGGGTGGACCAAAGGAGAACATGATCCCTGGTAAGACTGGCATGATAGTGCCCGGAGACGACGAATCGGCTTTAGTGAGAGGTCTTCTGGAAATGTTGAAAGAGGAGCCTCGTTTAAGGAAAATGGGTGAAGCGGCGCGTTTATATACTGAAACCCGCTGTTTCATGAGCGCGTTTGAAAAATCGTGGAAATTTTACGAAGAAGTTGAAGCTAGCTCTAACGGTTTAAACACGATGAATTCCAAATTGTTTTGGGAAAAATTTGCCGTATCCGCTTGAATAAGACGCGAAACGGCCTATGATCACTTGTTAAGCGCTCACTAACTCCTCGATTTTATCGGTCATTTCCCATGGGAGACGTATATCATTCCTGCCAAAATGACCAAAAACCGCTAACTTTCTATAAAAGCCGCCCTTGGTCATAGATGGCAAAAGACGAAGACTGAACTTTCTGATTATGCCTCCCAAACGAAAATCGAAACAACGCTCAATTTTCCTCGCGATTTCAGTGTCCTCTATTATACCGGTCCCTCGCGTTTCAACCTGAATGCTTACAGGGGAAGCTAATCCAATTGAATAGCTCAATATGACTTCACACTCTTCAGCCAATCCTGCCGCAACGACATTTTTAGCGGCATATCTTGCCGCGTAAGACCCAACTCGGTCGATACGAAGCGGGTCTTTTCCGCTCAGCGCAGCGCCACTATTTCTTGAATAACCGCCATAAGTGTCTAAAGCGTTTTTCCTGCCCGTCAGGCCTGAATGACTCGAAGGCCCCCCCAATTTTAGAGCGCCATAGGGATTTATAAAGAGCCTGGTATCGGCGTCAGGGCGCACAGATTCATTTTCGAATACATGGTCCACGATCTTATACAAGATTTCTTCCTGGAGAACTTTGGGTTTGGGTATTTGCCGGTCTGACTGGGACGCGTTGATAGTCAGGCTGTGGATGCGGTAAGGTTTGCCTTCCCTGTATTCAACGCCTACTTGCGTAGTGCCATCTGGAGCAAGGTAAGGCATTGTTCCGTCTTTACGAACTGTGGTCAGACGTCTGGAAAGTTTATGAGCCAATGTTATTGGCAGTGGCATGAGCTCGGGTGATTGTCTGCACGCAAAACCAAACAGGGTGACCTGATCCATGGCGGGCATGTTTTCGATATCTTTATCGGTCAAAAGGGCTTCATCAAAAGATAAGGTCTGATCAGGATCCATTTCTTTAAGACTGGTGAGTACGCTACATGTTTTGAAATTCAGTTCCTGATCCATGTAACCCACCCGTCTGATGACTTTTCGAGCGACATTTGGAAAATCAACTTTTGCTTCAGACGAGAACCTGGCTGCAATAAAGACGATAGATGAAGAAACGGCGCATTCGGCAATTATTCTGGATTTTGGATCAGACTCCAAAAAACGGTCAACCAGAGCGTCGCTAATTTGGTCACAGAGCTTGTCAGGGTGGCCCTCTGTAACAGACTCTGAAGTATGGACGAATTCCCTTTTCATCTCGAACTCTTTCCTGTACCACTTTTTAGCGATTCGTTGACTGCCAACGGGACCACTGAGGCCGCGCCAATAACGAGCATGTCATCGATGGTTACAGGCGCTAGCCCGAGTAAGGCTCTCAAGCCAGGCACAATTTGGGTCAAAATTTGTAGAGCCAAGGATCCA
>JBMFSZ010000163.1:0-7642 GCA_049967315.1 Desulfomonilaceae bacterium | reverse complement strand
CGTAACCAGCCGGTGTATCGTCAGCATATCGTCTTTCAAAGACTATCTTACATGTATCTCCAGGTCGCGGATCGGACTGGAAGTCAATGTCCCATCTAAAAATGTGAATCAGTTTCAGAGACAGCTCTTTGCTTTCGTGGAGCCCCAGAATGGTAGTCAGAAAGTTCTTTTTGACCTGAAAAGATAACGCTTCGGTCCTGTATTCGAGAACCACGTCCTCCTTCCAGGAGTGGTAAGAATTCGCCTCTTTGACACAGTGAAAGACATTGGAAGGGTCCAACTCGATAGACGCCTTTTTGAATCCACCATTTTCATCAAGATAAATCGAGTATCTCTTGCCCGATTTTAGCTCGCTGATCGAAGAAAATCGTTTGCGGGTATATCTTTGAATGGCCTCGGCAAGGTTTTTGGCGACCTGACTGGCTACAGACTCGTCAAAGAGGTTCATGGAGATAATTGAAAGTAACGTCTCATTATCACTAGAGATATCAGTGATTTCAATTGGGCGTCCCTTAATTTGCTCATCAACCGCTCTTACAACTATGTCTTTAATGGGACGTGTAGTGTCGGTATTAGCCTGGCCCCGGTCAGTATGCGATAATTTGGGATTATCTCGGGCAACAATCCCTTCATGGTCAGAAAATTTGGAAGATCTGGCTAAAATCAGACCGACTATTAAAATTGAGCACAGAGTCGCGCTGATTATGGCCCAAAGAGGTTTCCGTGAGCTTTTTATAGCCATAGAAGCCGCCTTAATTTCATACTAACCATGAACTCCGTCTTGCCGGATTTTGCTGAGCAATCACGTGTACCTGTAACTAAAATGCATTTAGTCTGTTTAGCCCACTTTACGTGTAAAAGCTAACATTCGGATTCTAAAGAACAATAACTACAGTCTTTCGTTAACATATTATCAGGGGTTATGTCAATTCCTAGTTTATGGAAAATGAGAATTGAGGATCAAATTTGCGATGGATTGCGGTCCCGATGCAAGGAACAGGAGTCGAGTGTGCACTGATTAACCCCCCCCTCGCAGCCATGATTACCCAGGCTGTTCTTCGTTTGAAAAATCGGTCTGGACATGTTCTCCCTGGGACAGGCTGTAAACATGTGTCAAACTGGATACATTTTTAAATTTGGTCAGTCCGCGGTCATACAGGACCAAATCCTCGCGGATTCTTGTTGCTGTATCTGGGCCGACAAGAATATCACCGCCACTCGCCGCGCTGGCCAGTCTGGCAGCAAGATTTGTAACGTGGCCACTGGCTGTGAAGGTCATTCTAGTGCCGGTCTTTCCCTGAAAACGTGACATGCCCACCGAAGCGACGCCAGAATTTATTCCCATGTTAATCACAATTGGCTGGAAACGGCCCTTAAGTTCTTCATTGATTTCAGATGTCCGTTTCCGTATCGCCAGAGCGGCTCGCGCCGCGTTTAAAGCTGTCTGATGAGGATCTCCCTGGAAAATAACCATGAGCCCGTCACCTGCGGTCTCGTTAATATCGCCTCCATGTTCGTAAATTATATCCAGAAAGCTGGAAAAATATTTCTCAATGATAAAATTGACCTGATCCTGATTGAGCGCTTCGCTGATCCTGGTGTATCCAGCTACATCTAGGAAAAGGACGGAAATTTCGAGTTCTGTCTTATCTAGCGAGGGAGAATCCGGATTTTTGTCGACGATTTTTTGAACCGTTTGAGGCACAAATGGGCGCAGGTGCCCCAAGATGCGGTCGACTGTCAGCTTTTGTTGGGACATTTTCCAGTGACTTTTTGCATTCGTGATCACATTAGACGCCAGATCGGTAAGATCCTTGAGAAGAATCAGGTCTTTTTTTGTAATCTTCGAATCCAGTTTTGCAATTGCATTCAGAACAGCTAGTGGTTGTCCGTCGTGGTAGATCGGTATGGCCACTTCAGACAAACCATCAATCGGGATCGAAGACGGCAGTATCTCTTCTCCGTCTGTTCCGGGAATTATGCACAGATAGGGCGCCGGGGTTTCGATACTAGCAGTAATCGTGTTCCTCCCCCTTTTGCACATCTGGCAGTTGATAGACTCAGCCGACATTGAACAATGTAGTGGCCTTGTATAATTTGCAGCTTCAGGATCAATCAATAGCAGACAGGCTTCCTGCAGATTTGGTATGGAAATTTTCGCCTCGTCCCTGATCGTCTCAAGGATGTTCGAAATATTTAATGACGAAGTAATCTTCATAGCCACTCGGAAAAGATTTTCAAAACGTTCCTGGTACACTTTAATACCCTCTCGGCCGCAAAAATATTGTGCAAATATATTACGCGGCTGAGCCTTAATTTGCAAAGCCAGAACGTCATTAGCGATAATTCGGGAGGGACCCCATGCCGCCCTAAATTTTTGGTGGATAAATTCACTTCATCAGTTCGAGGATTCGCAATCGTCAAAAAATTAAGAAAACTCATGTAAGCGCGTTAAATTAATTTAAGTATAATTTTAAATGTATTATGGATTTTTACGTAAAATTTTAGTAACAATAACGACAATATTTTAAAAAAAGCTATTTTAAATTATTGAACATGTGAACTTTATGGACATAAGGTCGTGCATCTAATATATTCCGCTTCACCCTAAAGGGACGGGAACGCCAAATGTCGCCACTCGGTGGTTAGCTCCAAACATGTCGGAAAATCCCATAGCTTTTCAGCTTGATTTCATTCTTTTTTTGAATGGACTAGTTTTGACAGGTCTGGCTGTTGTCTGTTGGATGCTCTCCAGGAGCCAGAATGAACGCTTACCTTTTTCATTGCTTGGTTTATTTGGCTTTCTTTACGGTTTTCAAAGAATTTTGGAAACCCTTGTCATAAGTTTTTCTGATCCTTTTCTGTTCAAGGTAATCCGGTCGGTCCTCCTGGCTGCGGCTCTGGTTGCGCTTTTTGAATTCGGAAGAAAAACACGTCAGATTCAAAACAAGGATAGTGAACCAGGTTTGTGGATTTACTATCCACTTGGTTTCCTTGCCGCCATAGGTGGACTCGAAGGAGTATCAGGTTTGGTGGCTACCACGGGATACGCTCTTGGTATCTCTGGCGCTGTGATCTCAGGTTCAGGGCTGTGGCGGGAAGCGCGTCTTTCTCTAAAGGAAAGTGGTAGATTTCTCAAAATTTTGTCTATATCTCTTTCGGTCTATGTCTCGATTTGCGTATTGATTCCCCCGTATTCAACATTTTTCCCAGCTTCGTCACTCAATCAGGAATGGTTTCTCGCAACTTTCCGAGTTCCTATTGAGCTAGTAGAGTTCTTGTTCGGTTTGGTCGTGATTGCTTCAGTGACATTATTGTTCGTTGAAAAATCAGGGCTCAAGATTCGTCACGCAACAGCAACTCAGGATCGATTTCCCGCGACATTCTGGATCTGGACCTCTTTGATTATTGTGGTCGTTTCTGGTTGGGCTTTCACCCAGTTCGTTGGTAGCCTGACTGACTCACAGGAACGGAAAAATCTGCTTATTCAGGCCAATATAGCTGCTGCAGGACTCAATATCTCGTGGATCCAGAAATTGAGTGGTTCCATAGGCGATATAGAGTCTCCGGATTACGAAATGATCCATCAACGACTGGAAATGATCAAAAAACGCAATCCGCTGTACCGTTTCGTGTATCTCCTAGGCTGGAAGAATGGATTACTAATATTTCTGAATGATTCTCAGCCAAAATCGTCACCAGATTTCTCGCACCCGGGGGCCTTTTACGACGATGCTCCCCAGAAAGTTAAGGAAGTTTTTAAAACTGGTGGAGAAATAATTCAGGGACCCTACACGGACAGGTGGGGATCATGGGTGAGCGCTTTCACACCAATAATGGATCCGGCAAATGGAGCTGTGCTTGCTGTCCTGGGATTCGATGTAAGCTCTTCGGTATGGTTGAAAAAGATTTCCTTCAGTCGTCTCCTGCCAATGTTCATGACCTTCGTCATTGCATCCGTAATTTTTGTATCCTGGATGCTCAGGATCAAATCTGAGGTGTCCAAACTCGAAGCAAAGGCCTCTGAACAAAGATTGAGAGCGGTATTTAATTCAGCTCATGACGCCCTGGTCATACAGGACGCTACCGGTAGGGTTATCAGCTTCAACAACATGATGCTGGATCTTTTTCAAGTCACGGTGGAACGCATCATGTCTACTACCATTGAAAAGGACCTTCCCGGTCCAGCGAGCCCAGTAGAGGGTATGGCAGACGTCTGGCGAAAGGTGTTTGAAGGCGAGGACCAGATCTTCGAATGGAAAGCCAAACGGTCAGATGGGTCAACTTTTGACGCAGAAGTTACTTTAAAGAAATTTCGTGATGGAGACGCGGATCTCGTCCTGACAAGTGTCCGGGATATTACCGAGAGGAAAAAAGCAGAGGAGTCTTTGAACAGGGCGAAGATTGCAGTAGAAGAAACCAACCGCCGACTTCAGGAAACAATCAGGGATGCGGAACAGCTTGCCATTGAGGCTCAGGCAGCCAACATCGCGAAGGGTCAGTTTCTGGCAAACGTGAGTCATGAAATCAGGACACCTCTAAATGGTATTATCGGGATGACCGGACTTCTTCTCGATACTGAGCTGGATGAAAAACAGCGCGACTACGCCGAAATTATCAAAGTTGGTGGGGATGCCCTGTTGACACTGATAAATGATATCCTCGATTTTTCCAAGATCGAGGCTGGAAGGTTTGAAATAGAGATCATTGAATTCGATTTACGAGCCACAATTGAAGACATTTCTGATTTACTGGCGGTACAAGCCGAGGAGAAGGGTTTGGAGCTTGTCTCTGTGATAGACCCTGAAGTGCCAGCTTTCGTGAAGGGTGACCCCGGAAGGCTTCGTCAGGTATTGGGAAACATTATAGGGAACGCAATCAAGTTCACACTCCACGGTGAAGTATCCGTAACCGTTTCGGCAATAGGGACTATAGATAACAGGCTAATCATAAAATTTACCATCGCGGACACAGGCATAGGGATACCGGAACCAAAAATTGAAAACTTGTTTAAGCCATTCACACAGGTAGACTCGTCCGATACCCGACAATTTGGCGGCACCGGACTAGGGCTCTCCATTTCAAAGAACCTTGTCGAACTTATGGGGGGTGAAATCGGTGTCCAAAGTACAGTTGATACGGGTTCCACCTTCTGGTTCACCGTTGTGCTTGAACAGGTTCCTTTGGCTCTTCCCGTTTCGCTAGGAGACCCTCAAGAGGTTTCCACTCGTCGTATCCTTGGTGTAGATGATAGCGCGACAAATCGGCGTCTACTTGAAGCCTATCTTGGGTCATTTGGATGCAGGTTCGATATTGTTGACGGTGGTCCCGCTGCTCTGGAAGAGTTGAGAAACGCAGCGGTTTCGGGAGACCCTTACGAAATAGTCATCCTGGATATGCAGATGCCGGGCATGGATGGAGAAACCCTCGGAGAAACAATTAAGGACGATCCACTGATTAGGGACGCATTGCTCATAATGATGACGTCGCTAAGTAGACGAGGTGACGCCAAGCGTTTAGAAAAAAAGGGCTTCGCCGGTTATCTGACAAAGCCGGTACGCCAAAGGCAACTTCGTGACTGTATCCTCATGACAATAGGACAGTCGCAAGCTGAAAGATCCATTGGAAAAAGAAGGATCGTCACTAGACATACCATAGCAGAATTAAAACGGAGAAGACTAAAAATACTGGTTGTAGAAGACAACTATGCGAATCAAAAATTGTCAGTTTCTCTCCTCGAGAAGCTTGGACATGAGGCTTTTGTAGCCTCCAATGGTTTGGAAGCCCTGGATGCCCTAAAGAAGCAGACATATGATTTGGTCTTGATGGATGTTCAGATGCCTGTCATGGATGGGCTAGAGGCTACCCGAATTATCCGTCAAGGTAGCGCTGGGATCCTCGATCCTATGGTACCTGTAATCGCTATGACAGCCCATGCTATGAAAGGATCAATGGAGACATGCCTTCAAGCAGGCATGAGCGATTACATTTCGAAGCCGATTCAAGCCAGAGACCTGGTGGAAATTCTCGAGCGGTATTCAAAAACTGAAGGCGACCTTAATGATGACAAAAGTGGAGTTCATCAGGCAAACAGCGAAAAAATTGACGGGATAGTTGAGAGAATTGGAACAGTCCACGCAAACAATGTTGTGTAGTGTTTTCTGTCTCAACTGATTTTTACTACAATGTCACTAATAATGTTGGCTGCTTCATCTACCGTATCGGCGCTTCGGTTGAAGTGCCTGTAAATTTCACGATAACTGAACATGAGTCTCACGTTTGTCCCGGAAAAGAGCTGGTTAAGGGCGTTTAAATAAGCGTCGTTCATCTTGTTTTCTATCCTTTTGGCTCTGACGACATATTCTGAAGCAACATTCGGGTTCTTTTTTAAATGCTTTATGGCATTTAGAAGTTCTTCTGCGCCCTTTTGAAGTAATTCCGCCATCTGGAGTAGGAATTCATTGGAATCTACATCAAATACGTCCATTTCTTTTACTGTGTTATAAGCATGATCAAGCACATCGTCTACGGATCGAGAAAGCATGAAGATGTCTTCGCGATCCATTGGGGTAATGAAGGTCTGATTTAGCTCGTCAATGAGTATTCTACGAATGTCATCGGCCTCCTGTTCAAGCTTCAACAACTCCTCAGGTTCACCATCGTTGTCGAGAAATCGTACTAAGGTCTGACATCCCAAAAGGGTCTTCTCTGCCTGCAACTGCAATAATTCGTAGAAATCGACTTCACGCCTTCTTCCGAATATTTTCCAGAGAGCCATATTTCCAACCTTTAGATCATTAATCGAAAATGTGTTTGAGAACCCAGCAGAGTCCTGACGAAATTATCATTGAAACCGGGAATGTTAATATCCACGCGTACGCGATTTGTTCTGCAGATGACCACCTCACTCCGCTGGCTCTCCGGGAGGCCCCAACCCCGAGGACTGCGGGTCCTACCACTTGCGAAACCGCCACAGGTCCACCCATAAGCGAGGCGCCGGTCATTGTTAACGCAGACGCAAGTTGAGCGGAAAAAGCGTGGACTGGTTCCATCTTGGAGATCCTTAAACCCACCGTTTTTACTATACGCCATCCTCCGGAGAGCACCCCGATGGCAATAGCCGCCGCACAACTGTAAATCACCCATTCGGGCAACGGCATTTCTCCGCCCACATTGCTCATTCCGGCCGCGAGAATCATGGCAATGAGTCCCATAGATTTTTGACTAGTGTTGGAACCATGGCTGGCCGCAAGAAGAACCATAACAGGCCTTTGAAACAGGATGAAAAACTCGCCGATTTTTCTGTGCGCATTCCTGAACAGCGCCTTAATGGTTGAGAAGATCAGATAACCAAGGATCGCCGCTATCAGCGGGGCAATCAGCATGGGCGCGAGTACTTTCCCTGCTATCTTCTCGAACAGTATCGCCTGAGGTCCCATGCCCACAATGCCTGCTCCGACCAGTCCCCCTATCAAAGCGTGCGATCCGCTCGCCGGCAGTCCCAGGTACCACGTTAACAGTTTCCAGATCAACGTCGCTGTTACCGCTGCAGACACAATCAAGTAAAAAGACTGAGGCGCCAATTGCTGTATCATGTCCGGTTTGAGCACACTCGAAGACATGGTTTTTGCAACCGCAGTCC
>JBMFSZ010000162.1:0-7650 GCA_049967315.1 Desulfomonilaceae bacterium | reverse complement strand
GAATTCTTATAGAATTCAAGGTTTGATCTTCGGCTCTCGTTGATCAAATACCGCTGCGGCTGTTCCTCGGGATTCTTTTCAATAACCAGAAATTTTCGGCTTGTGAATCCCTCCAGGGGTTTTCTACAATTATTTAACAGATCCTTTGGATTTCCTGAAATCTCAATTCCAAGATAATATAAACCCTTGGACAGGACATCAACAGATTGTTCGAACGAGGAAGTTTCTACAACCGAGGAAGCGTTGGAAACCAATGCGGCGGCGACCAAATCAGGGAGAGTTATAATAGAAATCGAACCTATTCTGGTCATCAAATAAAAGGCGAAATTTTCAACTAGAACTCGTCGCTCAGCCGGAGCCAGTTCTGTCAAATGGCTTTCAACACCGATTCTCGTTGCGAAATCCTTGAAAGAAACCGGCTGGTGAAATCTGACGTAAGCTGCGCCAAATTTGGTTTTGAGGATTTTTCTCGATTCCAGAAATGAAAAAAAAGACTCTTTCTGTTTTTCGCGACCACGTAGTTCCTGTAGGTACGATTTTTCCTCTGGTACCCGGTCATAGCCCGCAAATGTAGGAACAAAAGTAAGATCCTCAACTGCTCCTTCAAACACTGGATCCAACAAAAATCCCAGCATACCAACTTTGGGATGAAGAAATTTTCCCGTGCGGCTACGACCACCTTCGATATAAAAATTGATGTTTACTCTCTCTTTTACCAACACCTGGACATAACTAGCAAAAACTCTGGTGTATAATCTCAATCCTTTAAAAGAACGCCTGATAAAGAATGCTCCCCCTCGACGTAAAATGTGACCAACTGGCCAAAAAGAAAGATTCTTTCCTGCCGCCATTAGTGGCAACGGCATCTGGTTGGTAAATAAAATGTAACCTACTACCAGGTAGTCCAAATGGCTCTTGTGGCACGAGACAAAAATTAAGGAATTCTTCTCGTTGGCCTTCTTCAACGTGACGAAATCGGAATCAAGAAAGTCAATTTTGTCCAATATCCGCTTGAACAGCCAGTTTAACGCATAATAGAGGAAATGAATCATCTGAATTCGTTGATCAGCGGCTATTTCATTAACGTAAGCCTGTGCCTTTTTTCTGGCATTTTCTTCAGTCGTTTTCTCCGACTTTGCCAGTTCACTCACCGCTTTTTGTACCCTGGCGTCCTGAAGGACTCTCTCTTCAATTTCCAGTCTGGATAGTTTTTCCGGGCCGCGGTTTACTCGAATTCGATCATTGATATTCTCAATCAATTCCTTCCTGATTTCAAAGGGAAGATCTTCCCACGATTTTTCAGACCCAAATTCTTCATATTCCGCTATCAAATTCACTGGAGAGCCGATAAGCAACTCTGGTTGAGTCCATTTCCTAAAAGCCGTTATAATTCGCCTAATTACCCCTGGACGGTCAGGATCTCCCAACAGAGTTTCCCAAAATGGTGGGACTTGACGTTTTTGTCTCCTGTCGTACAGCACAAATGCTGGAACTATTGCCATGGGCTCAGACATTTTACTTTGAGCTTCTATTAGCAGATTTATTGGATCTTGCTTAGGACTGACGTAACGGTTTCTTGAATCATGCTCGTCGATCAGGAAAAATGCGCCGGCACACTTATTCACCAGCATGTTTCTGATTATTTCCGGCGTTAGCCTGGCCTTTGACGCAGGTCTAAAAAGATTGGCCGCTCTAGAGATCAGATTCCCAAAATTCCCGGCCCCACTCAACACGAAACAGGGGGTTGGTAGCCCAAGACTCGCCAAGCGCATACGAAGGTATTGCAGATCGTAGTAACTCGGATATTTAAGAGCGTACATAATAGGCCCGTCTGCGCCTATTTGTCTAAGGAGATTAATCGCATCGTCATCAAACTTAATGTTCGGGGATAATAAGTCAACGACTGCTTTAAATAGCTTTGAAGGTTTGTGGTTAAGCACTCCGGGAATGCCCCTAAATTGTCCAGACTTCAAAAACTCAGGAAGAGTTTTTTCGACAAAAGGATGTTTCATTATCACCAACTTTAAATACGTCTTTGGCCCAATGCCTTCTGTTGAGACCACATGTCAGATTTCGCAAGGCATTCTATCATAGGACTTTCTGGTGTTAAGTGAAATCGATAGCGCCACACTAATAAGGTCCGTGACAATTATTATTCAAAATTTTTTTCTTTTTGTAGACTCATACAGCAAAATATCTGTATAATACGCTAAAATTAACTTTGCCGTGAAGGTTCAGGGGGATTTAATTGATTTCATGCTCCATTGTTTCTCCAAATCTGTTTTCCGAATGTGACGAGTGATGGCAACTGGAAATATTAACAGCGTACGCTGTGCGAGTTTCCTGTCCCCGACGGATGACGTCGCACTTTGCTACGGGTGGCAAAAGCGTCTCTTGTTAGCAATCTGGAGAAGGCGTAGGTGTATGCTCCTTTTCCTTGATGCAGCCGTAATATTCAGTGTCTTTCTTATTTCCTATTTGGCTCGATTTCAGACCGGCTTACAGGAATATTTTGCCACAAAAGAACATCTGAACCTGGAAGCCTATTTCGTATCAGCCTACATCAGAGCTGCGATTATTTTTACCATTCTGTGGATTTTTTTAATGGCTCGAGACGGCATTTATAGTCACAGATTGATATGCGCGGACTCTGCATGGGCGGAAGCTCAGAATATAATCAAGTCTGGCATAGAATCTCTTGCCATTTTAATGGCTATTTCTTTCCTCTTCCGGGGGTTTTTGCTATCGAGGTTCGTTTATGGAATGGCGTTCGTTCTTGCAGCCGCATTAATAGTCCTTTCGAGAAATGTGGCTCTGAAAATATCGAAAAAAATTTTCGAATTCGGAGTCCCGAGAAAAAAGACCCTCGTGATTGGGACAGGTCCTCTGGCTATTGACTTCGCTTCGACTCTTGAGCAGGGGGTAAACAGCTTTCAGGAAGTAGTGGGTTTTCTCAAATTCTCTGATGAAAAGAGTAAAAGCTCTGTAGAGTTGCCTGGTTGCAAGATCTTGGGAGTGGCGGAAGATATTGATAAAATTAGAAGTAAGACTGAATTTGATAGAGTGATAGTATCTGCAGGTGATTTCCTCGGGCCATTCGAATCCAAACGCGCCTCATTGCTTGTCCGAATTTTAAATTATTGTGAGGCTTATAACATACCCCTGTATTTGATTTCTTTTTCTTCTGACGTCATGGTGCTACGTTCTGAAATGGGTAGCTACCGTGGTATTCCATTGCTATTGCTGAGAGACTCTGTTCAACATCCGGTATATTCTGTTGTAAAGCGTATTGTGGACTTGTTTGTTTCATTCTTGGTTTTAACACTAGGTCTACCGGTATGGATATTTATTGCAATTGCGATAAAGATCACCAGTCACGGACCAGTTTTCTATGTTCAGGAGCGCGTTGGCTTAAACGGTAAGTCCTTCAGAATGCTCAAATTCCGCTCCATGGTCGAGGATGCCGACAAACAACTTGAAAAAATTTTGGATCTTTCCACACTTGCTGAGCCAGTGTTTAAAATTCGAAAGGATCCGAGAGTTACGAAGATTGGAGCCTTTTTAAGAAGATCCAGCTTAGATGAAATTCCTCAACTTCTAAATGTAATTAAGGGAGAAATGAGTATAGTAGGCCCTCGGCCGGAACAGATTGACCTGGTCAAAATGTACAATGAGCGGCAATGGCGCAGACTGAAAACAAAACCAGGGATTACCGGTTATCAGCAAGTAATGAGCCGAGGCGATCTTTCTCTCGCCAAACGGATAGAATACGATCTATATTACCTCAAACATCAAAGCATCTGGTTAGATTTGGTGATATTATTGCGAACCATCGTGGTTGTGGTTCGTGGTGACGGGATTGTGTAGGCCAGATGCAACCTGCCCATTATTGAGAAAAACTTTTCCAGTAATTATTAATGGTCTTTTGACCATTCATTGCCGGGGTTGTGTTTATGTGTTCTCTTGACAACTTTCATGCGGCGCTTGTTCATCACTGGTTTCTTGCGATGTCTGGAGGTGAACGGGTATGCGAGGCTATTTGTGAAGTCCTCGACACGCCTGACCTGTACTCTATTGTCGCAGATCCAAAGTCGTTAGGCCCCGTTCTGGGAAAATCGTCACTAAAAACCAGTTTTATACAGCATTTACCCAACGCAAAGAGGTTTTATCGATATTATGCGCCGCTATTTCCTCTAGCAGTGGAATCTTTTGACCTCACTTCATACGATCTGGTGATAAGCAGTGACTCAAGCGTAGTAAAAGGTATAAAGACCCTTCCGGAAACTTGCCATATTTGTATGTGCTATTCACCTATGCGATATGCTTGGAACGCTTTTCACGACTATACTCGCGATTTTGGGATTGTCAAAAGAGGCTTGTCATCAATCATTATGAGCTATTTGGCCCTTTATGATTTTGCTGCGTCTGCCAGAGTAGATTACTTCGTTGCGCCCTCGCAAACCTCCAGGAATAGAATTCGTAAATACTATCGGCGAGATGCAGCCGTGATCTATCCACCCTGCGACACAAACCGTTTCAAGCCGTCAAGCCATATTGATGATTACTACCTTTTTGTCGGGCGCTTGGTGAGTTACAAAATGGCCGATTTGGCTGTCAAGACGTTCAACAGAAATAAAAAAAGACTACTGATAGTTGGTGATGGCCCCGAAATGCAAAAACTCAAGTCAATGGCCTCGACAAACATAAAATTCCTAGGCTGGGTGTCTGACACAGAACTTTCTGAAATTTATGCAAAATGTAAAGCGCTTATATTCCCTGGTGAAGAAGATTTTGGGATAGTCCCAGTGGAGGCTCAGGCCGCTGGACGTCCGGTCATAGCTTATGCCAAGGGCGGGGCCCTTGAAACCGTGATCCCAGACGAGACTGGAGTATTTTTTCGTGAAAGGTCTGTCGGTGGGCTGTTAGATGCTATTGCTAAGTTCGAGAAGATGTTAGTTCGATTCGATACAGAAAAGATAGTGGCCAACGCCGGCAAATTTTCGAGATCCAGATTTTTATCCTCGTTTGAGGAGTTTGTGCGCCAATGCGTGGAAGATCATCATTGTAAATTCCGACCTTCTTACTAGATTGTCATAAATTTGATGCCGTATCAGTGGAAATTGGTTGATCGGCTAACAATTTTTTAGTAATTTACAAGTTTGATGTGTGTAATTGCAATCTATAGGACCCCCTGCGGAGCCCAATTTTAATGCCAATTTGTTTTTACAACACGGATCAAAAGGGGCGGTTTTTTGCTTTTCTACTTTTCTGTATTACAACAGTTCAGTTGGTCTTCCAACACCCATATATTGTTATTCTTCCGAATGAACGAGCCAAGATTTTCAGCGCTACTCTCTGTCTAATTACACTCGTTGCAACCATGGCATTTGCTAAAGATAGAAGACGAGGAGGTTTTGGCCCAGATTTTTGGATATCATCGGTCCTCAGCCTACTGGTGGCGATTGGTTCGGTTTTTAGCTTTGCGCCCTGGGATTCTCTAGAACGCGCGTATGTGGTATTATCGGCAGGTTTGGGAGGCTACTGGTGTTCCAGGATGCTTTTGGACGACCCTGAATTTATAAGGTCATTTCAATGGATGGCCAATGGGTTACTTCTGTGTCTAATTTTTCTCGCACTTCTGGGACTCCATCTCACCGGTAGGCCTCACGAATTCGTTGACGCCCACTGGCATCCACTGGCGTCGAGGCTTCTATTGATGGCATTTGCCCCTCTCTCTTTATTATTTGGGAGTGGGCGCCGCAAAAGAATCGTCGGTGGATCAATCCTTTTGGTGGACTTGCTTGCGATTTATCTGGTAGGAAGATACGCTTTTACGGAAACCATGCTGATTATCCCTGCGATTCTTTGCCTCGCGGCGTTCCTTCTTTTTAAATGGCCTCCTCGGGCTTCAAGAATCCTCTCAGCTTTGCTCGTAATAACCTTAATCGCAGCCATTTCTTTCGCTTATCTCAATCCGAAGAGGTTGGATAGAAACCACATCTCTGTGTCATACAGAATAGAGAGTCTATTTTTCTCGCTGCACATAGCTTCGAAAGACCCGTTGTTGGGAAACGGATTATGGGCTCCCAGAGTGCATTTCCTCAAAGATTACAAAATACATTATCCATACTTGTCCAAAGATCAATTTTCAGAATGGGTTGAAATATATAGAACCTCAGAAAATCTTTACTTGACTTTTCTTGCGGATCTGGGGATTCCATTTTTTCTGTTGTATTTTGGCAGTATATTTTACATATTGATTAGATTGGTTAGATTGAGCCGAGACGGACCGGGTTCTTTCATTTTCCACCCGGTATCTATTTTTTTACCATTGTTAGCTGAATGTTTGAGATTTCTTGTACTAGATGATTTGTTTCATCCGCAGAGTAGCTGGTTCTTTCACATTTTATTGGGGCTAGCCGTAATTGCGATCAAGAGGGCAAAAGTCTGCTGCCCAAACACACAATCTCAGTGAATTATTTCGCTTGCTATTCTGATCAGATTGTACAGGTATTTCCGGATCCTGAAGCAAATGGGGCAAGTCTAGGCTAATTAGCAGATTCGATCACATAGTTGCTAGGTAGCAAGAAATGGGGAGAATTCTTTTATAGCAATTTATGATCTACGAGGAATAGATTTGAGGGTACGATTAGACATCATAGCGCTGTTGTTGTTGATCTGGGGCATTGCAATTTACATTGTCAACCCAACCGGAGAATTCATGATCAACGACGATTTTGCTTTTACAAAAGCGCTGCACAATCTTATCGCCACCGATACTTTAGGCCCTACCTGGATGGGACCGCAGGGTGAGGGAGGCGGACCGGCTCTTATCACTCATTTGCTTTGGGGAATGGGCTTCTCAAAGATTTTCGGACCCTCGATGACCGTCCTTAGATTGTCGGTACTGACTCTATCTGTTTTGGGTTCCATAGCCTTTTTCTTTATTCTCAAAACGACCAAAGCTCATGATTCGGTGTGTTTTTGGGGAACAGTAACTCTAATTTTTAATCCCCTCTATTTCTCCCAGTCTTTTACGTTTATGACTGATATAACATTTATCTCCCTGCTCGTTTTTTCATGGTTATCGATCCAAAAGGGGATCGAGAAAAATTGCGGCCTTATCGTTGCAATCGGCGTGTTTTTCGGACTGCTCGCCACTTTAACCCGTCAGTTCGGTGTAATTGGTTTATTGGCATTCTTGTTGGCATGTTTCATTCATCCTCAGGGGCGAGAATTCGGGCGCATGAGGGCCGCTTTAATGACTGTATTAATAGCAGTAGTGCCGTGGCTCGCCTTCGAACGATTCCTCTACTGGACAGGTAGCACTCCCATAACCCAACATGAATTACTTCACGAATTGTTAACTTATCCATTTGCCAAAGGTTTTCCCGATTATCCAATATTTGTCATCGGGCAGCTGTTTCAAAGTGTTCTCGGATATACTGCCTTTTTTGTTTCACCCGTTGCGGCTCTGCTGTATTGGCATTATTTAGACAGAAAAGCCTTTAGATATTTTCTGATTGTGGTTACGGCTTTTTTTAGTGTTCTCGAAATAGCCATATACACTGGTTTTTTTACTCCACCGGAATTCATAACACGCAACATCATCTTCAACTTCGGAATAGGCCCTATTTTACTCAAAGATAC
>JBMFSZ010000161.1:0-7656 GCA_049967315.1 Desulfomonilaceae bacterium | reverse complement strand
TTGTCCCGATATTGGCCAATATTATGAAGAGCAGATCCCCTGTAAATCCACCTTCAATGTTTGGACGATAAAAACCCCGTAATACCTCACCCCAACCCGGAGCTGTTGGCGTATGCATCCCCCATATCGCTGCGGGAATGTAGACGAAATTGAAAATGCAAAAGAATAAAGTCAGCTTTTCAAAGGTCCAGTATCGGCCAGTCATGACTATAATGAATAGAACTATCGTTACAACGAAATAGGTAACAAACGGAGGGATGCCAAATATGCTCATTGCTTCGGTCATACCGATATATTCAGTTATTAGGGTCAGCCAATTCACTATCGCCAGGTCAGCAAGGGAAAACCAACCCCAAAAAGATCCGAAACCGTCGAAAATTGCCTCCGCGTGCCCTCTTTTAGTGACGGCCCCAAGTCTGACGGTCATTTCTTGGACGTAATAGGCCATAGGTAACAGAATGATGAACATCCACAGCAATGAAAACCCGTACTTGGAACCGGTGACCGCGTAAGTCGAAATACCCCCTGCGTCATTGTCCGCCACCATTACGATCAAACCAGGGCCAATTACCGCCAGAAATACTACTAGACGTTTCCACAGGCGCCTTACGCGATGTATGCTCTTGCTCAAAAAGTACATTGATAGCCTCCATTTTTCAGACCCGGCAAGGCTTCGCCTTCAGGGCAATACCGTCAACCTTTTCTTTTCCGTTAACTTGTTGAGGTTACGGAAAAGTTAGGTTTTTGAAGATTCGAACTTAATTTTTAAAGGGCTATCGTTAAGAATCAGGTTGTGTAAATATGTGAAGCGGAGGGGAAGAGCGGTTGCCAGACTGGCTGGGAATGGGGCAGCAAAAATTTGAAAGAAGTGAGCTGTCAACCAAGGTCGGGGTTTTTGCCGAATACACAACCCCTTTTAAATTTATTGGAAGAAATCCATGCTCAGCCGATGGTTTTTTGAGCACCATTGTTCACCTCCGAAATTGGAACGCCGAAACCTGCGGCCGGAAGTGAACGCTCACATTGAATTATATGTGTGTCACCTCAATTCGCGCAAGATCTCGCTCCTGCATCCTCTTTTTCGTTTTTTAGTTTCAGGAAGGTCTTGTTGCTCTGTTTCGTAACAGCAACTACTAGGGCCGTCAGAGTCGGTCACTTGTTAATCCTTTCTAAAAACCTGATACGAAAATACACGATTGTCTTAGAATGAACATGAGAACTCAAAAGTCAAGAAAAAAAGAACCTCAAAACTGATCTAAATCAGAACCCGAATAATCCCATGCGGAGCCTCTGATCGGTTTGGCAATAGCTGGGGTAGGACTGCTTCCGACCTTAAATATCTCCTTAAAGCCTCCATTTGAAGCTACCAATTGCCCAGTCCTGGAGTCAACGTTCCTATATTCTACGTTTGATGGAGCCTGAAAATCCTTCACAGGCACATTCTTCAAGGCTTCTCTCATAAAGTATCCCCAAATAGGAGCGGCCGCTTTGCCACCGGTTTCTCCTTCACCGATAGATATTTCGTCATCGAATCCCACCCAGACCCCGCAGGTATAATCTGGAGAAAAACCCACAAACCACGCGTCGATGTTGTCATTAGTTGTTCCAGTTTTGCCAGCAATGTCGGGTCGATTCACAATCCTTTTCAGATTTGTAGCCGTGCCTTCGCGAATTACGCCCTGCATCAGAGAAGTCATTATGTAGGCGGTCGCTGGATCAATTCGGCGTTGCGCCTGACCGCCGGTCCGTTCGGGTCTATCGGATTCCAACGAAATTCTTCGTACAGGGGCGTCCGCATCATGTACCGGGTCATTCAGAAAAACTGGTGGCAGGTTTTCTTCCAGAACATTGTTGTGTTGGTCCAATATCTTGGTAATGTAAATATTCGGAGCCAGGTAACCGCGGTTAGGAAATACCGAATAAGCCTGAAGTTGTTCTTCCAGAGACACGCCGGTGGAACCAAGGGCCATGGTAAGGTTTTCCGTAGGAGCAGACGTATAGCCAAGCTTTTTCGCATAGTTCTTGGCATAATCTATCCCTATCTGCTGAAGAATTTTTATTGTGGGGATGTTTCGAGATTTTTCAAAACAGTCCCTGAAAGTGACCGGACCTGCAAATCCTCCTCGGTAGTTTTTGGGGCGCCAGACCTCTCCTGTTCCTGGGACTGTAAGGGCCAACGGACTATCCATGATAATGTCTGACGCGGTGAACCCCTTGTCCAGGGCGGCGGCATAAATAACAGGCTTGAATGATGAGCCAGCCTGACGCCGTGATTGTACGGCCCTGTTATACTTCGATTCACTGGAACTGTAACCCCCGAGTAGAACCCGGACATATCCCGTCCTGTTTTCCCTGAACATCAAGGCTGACTGAACTATCGGTTCCTGTTCAGGGGCAAGGATAAAATATGGGGACATCTCTTCCGTATATTCTTTATAATTTTTCATCTCCTGGTCCGTTTTCCCAAACTTCTTCAAATAAAGCTCACGGCGCTTGGGATTAGGGTCCAGGATCTTGACCTCGATCAGATCACCTACCTGAAAAGGCAGGTCACCGGGCGTAAAATTCCTGGTTCTCTGTTCGGCTCTTATAAAGGGATGACGGACCCACCATTTTGGATCATTTTCGATCTTGATCTGCCCGAAGTATTCCTTCTTTGTATTGCCATTCTGATATGTACCTAGCCTAACGTATATATTGTCATGATCCAGATGTGTGACGACACCTTCGGTGATGTCTCCAAACCTGAGTGGAGCTTCCATATTTTTGGATTTTTCGTCCAGAAACTCCAAAACACCTTTGACGTTAAGTGTCTTTATCGGACCCCGATAACCCTCCCTTTTGTCCAGGTCCCTTAAGCCAATATCCATGGCTTGGCGAGCTTTCTTGGTAAGATCCAGATCCACTGTAGTGTATATCTTTAAACCTTTTTTGTACAAGGCGTCGGAACCGTATTTTCTCTCGACGTAACGTCTAACGTATTCCACAAAGTCTGCGACAGTACGTGCGTTGGGATTGCCACCATGGTAAATTTGGGGTTCTTCCTTATTCGCTCCTTCATATTGCGCCTCAGTAATGAACCCGTCTTCAAGCATCCGTTTTAAAACGTAGCCCCTTCTTTCGAGAGCCTTTTTTAAATTTCGTTTTGGAGAGTTGGTTGAAGGGGCTTTGGCAAGGCCTGCAAGCATCGCGCATTCGGCAATTGAAAGATCTTTGGCATGCTTGTCAAAATAGGTTTCAGCTGCCGCCTCCACGCCATACGCGGAACTACCGAGATAAATCTGATTAAGGTACAGGTAAAGAATTTGTTCTTTAGATAGAGATTGTTCTATCCTGGTGGATAGTATCGCCTCTTTGATTTTTCTGGTAAATTTTCTCTCTGGTGTAAGCAGGAAAGTCTTTGCAACCTGCTGAGTTATGGTACTGGCCCCTTCTTTTAAAGTTCCAGCCATAAGATTTTTCTTGATGGCCCTCAGAATGGCTTCTTTATCGACACCAGAATGATGCCAGAAATTCTTGTCTTCTGCCGCTACGAAGGCATCTTTTAGCGCCTTGGGAATCTGGTCCATCGGAACCAGAAACCGCCTTTGATACGCAAACTCTCCGATGAGTTCACCTTTGTCAGCGTAAACACTTGTGACAACTGGTGGATCGTATTTGTTAAGTTTGTCGACGTTTGGAACACTTTGTGTGAAATATATATAACCTTGAGCAGCTATCCCGGCCATCCCTGAAGCCGCTCCTATAAATATCAGCATACTGAATCTTGCTAACCCACCGAAAAGCGACCATCTTTTTTTATCTCGCCTATGAGGCTTCAGTACATCTCTAAATGGATCAGACGGCAAGGATCTGTTATTAGGCTCAATCAATCCGGACCTCCTCATGAAATTTCTGGGACGCAAAAAACGTCAACCATGAGGTTGGTAAGGTAATATATAAATATAGAGGCGATTTCAATATAATTTGTTCCAAACTTCAGGTTAAGTATTTCCAATAAGTTTGGCAATTGTCGGGGTAGTTCAAAGTAACAGTTTACTAAAATACCTAACCCCTAATAATTTCCATTGTTATTCAGTGACATTAATCATATCGATTCATAATAATTCAGAAATGAGATTCTGTGGATATTGCCACCGCTATCCTGGTCCATTTGTCCGTTGTTTAAAAACAAAAGTTTTGATATCAATCGCTAAATCAAGGTTTCAGACATAAATTTAGGGCCAACGCGTCAGGCGCACAGACTTGACTGGTTCGGGTCAAATTAGCGGGTCAAATGGTTCCAGACAAGATTCCTAAAAAAGAGAGATCATCAAATCCAAATCAATTTATCAACAATTTGCTTGATGGGCTCGAACAATCTGTAGCAGTGGATTCCGTAAGCATCGGTGATGTGTCCGTTCCGCTGTGTCACGCAGAATTTTGGACTTCCAGACAGCGCCAGGCGAAATCAATTCATGAAATTTCGTATAGGGCCTGTTTCAAGCCTCAGTTGCCTTCCTTTTTTATCCAGAAATTAACTACTCAGAATGACATGGTCTATGACCCTTTTAGCGGTAGAGGGACAACCGTTCTGGAAGCTGGTCTTCTCGGGAGACGAGTAGTCGGAAACGACATAAACCCGCTGAGCCGTATCCTTGTTTCTCCACGCTTTTTCCCGCCCGATCAGGGGGATTTGGACAATCGGTTGATGTCCATCAGGGACCTGCCGGGTATAAAGCCTGAGATCGATTTATCAATGTTTTTCCACCGTCAGACACTTCTGGAGTTGCTATCTTTAAGACAATATCTTCTTGAGAGGTCAATTAGTGGCAGGGAAGACAATTTGGATTCCTGGATCCGTATGATCGCGACAAACCGTTTGACAGGCCACTCCAAAGGGTTCTTCTCAGTTTATACCTTGCCTCCGAACCAGGCTTTATCCCCTGAAAGACAATTGAAGATAAATGAGCGGCTAAATCAGCTACCACCTTACAGGAACGTAAGGGAGTTAATTTTGCGGAAAACTAAAAGTCTTGTAAGGTCGTTAACTGCTACGGACATTGAAAATCTAAGGAAAGCGGGGGCTCGAGCCATTTTTATGGATTCTGAAGCTGACGCTACCGGTGAACTTCCGTCCAGCTATATTGATTTGACAGTAACTTCACCTCCATTCCTTGACGTGGTGCAATACGCTCAGGACAATTGGCTAAGATGCTGGTTTAATCATCTTGACCAAGGATTGATACAGAAAAAGATCACGTGCCTGAAAACGGTTCCACAATGGCGATCCAAAATGGACTCAGTTTTTGAGGAATTGTACCGCATCACAAAACCAGGTGGTTGGTTGGCCTTTGAGGTTGGGGAAATAAGAAAAAACACAGTCAAGTTAGAAGAGACTATTGTGCCAGTAGGAGTCGCTAATGGTTTCGAATGCAAGGGAGTACTGATCAACTCCCAGACATTCACTAAAACAGCCAATATATGGGGAGTAAACAACAACAAATTAGGAACCAACTCCAATAGGATCGCCCTGTTCAGGAAGATCGTTTAAATTTATCCCCTCGTCGAGACAAACTTCAAAAACGCTAATCCCATTTTTTGGATTGCGGCGCACGTTGGAGGCTTTTCGGGCTATCCTTGACAAAAAGTGGCGCAACCAGATATTGATTAGTTAGAGATTTAAGATAACGGGGACATTCAAAACTGAAGTTAATGCTGAGGTGAATTTTGCATGCTTTCGATCTGGGACGCCATTGTTCGGCAGTTTGAAGAGAAGAGAAATTTTGTACTGGCTACCATTTTGGACGTTCAGGGTTCTTCTCCTCGTGAAGTAGGCGCAAAGGCCTTGATTCTGGACAATGGGGATGTCCTGGGGACAATTGGTGGGGGATTGTTCGAAGCAAATGTCCGGGAGTCTGCACTGGTAGCGCTAAAAAATCGGACTTCCAGCCGTTTGAATTTTGCCTTTTATGGGAATGACGCTGAAAGTGATCAGATGATATGCGGAGGGTCTGTAGATGTCCTGATGGAGTTTTTTCATCCCGAAGCGCAGACCAAAAACCAAATCTACGCCAAGCTTGCAAACAGTTTGCATGAACGCGTATCAACGTTTCTTATCAAACCCATAACCTTGGAATTGGGTCAATCAACAGAATCCGAACTTGAATACCTTTGCATCGATGAAACAGGGAACCGGCTTGGAACTTTCGAAGGGTATGAAAGTTGTTTAAAGTCAATTCCGCCTAGGCGACTCCTTAAACCTGCCCAGTTAATATATCCAGAAGAGTTTAATGCGCCTGTGCTCGTCGAATGGATTTACCCCAGGGGTGTAACATACATTTTTGGAGCTGGTCACGTAGGGGCATGTGTAAGTCACCTGGCTTCTTATGCGGATTTCAGGGTAGTCGCAATCGATGATCGAGATGATTATGCGAACGGGCATAACCTTCCAGACGCGGATGATGTTCTCGTCACACCTTTTGAAAAGGCCTTCCGAGGTCTGCCGATAGATCGGAACAGTTATGTAGTGATTGTCACGCGTGGCCATGCGCACGACAAAGTGGTACTTGCCCAAGCCTTGAGGACGGATGCCACATATATCGGAATGATCGGTTCAAGACGTAAAATAAAGCTTATTTACGATTCACTAATTTCTGAAGGTTTTACCCAGAAAGATATAGATCGTGTGCACGCTCCCATAGGGTTGCCTATCGGAGGTGAAACTCCACAAGAAATCGCGATTTCAATTGTAGCTGAAATGATTCAAGAGAGAAGCAAGCTGCTTAATTTGAAGGCTTGATGTAACGCTTATGCTTAACGGAAAAAAAATTATAGTTGTTTTGCCGGCTTATAATGCCGAAAAAACATTGGAAAGAACAGTTTCTGAACTGGACAGACAGGTAGTTGACGAAATTCTGTTAGTCGATGATTTCAGTAAAGATCGTACTGTAGATCTGGCAAAATCGTTGGGTATACGTTCGTTCTTGCACGACAGGAATTACGGATACGGAAGAAACCAGAAGACATGCTATTCTGAGGCCCTCAAATCTGCCGCCGATGTAATAGTAATGCTTCATCCGGATTACCAGTATTCGCCACGCCTCGTCCCAGCGATGGCGGCCATGATAGTTTCGGAAGAATATGATGTGGTGTTGGGTTCCAGGATACTTGGAGGAAAAGCAAGGAAATCTGGAATGCCACTGTACAAATACGTTTCCAATCGGGCGCTTACGCTCATAGAAAATTTGTTTCTCGGGTCCAAATTGTCAGAATTTCATACAGGATACCGGGCGTTTTCAAGAAAAGCTCTTGAGAACCTACCGATTCACCAAAACTCAGACGACTTCATGTTTGATAACGAAATGCTAGCTCAAGCCATCTATTTTGATTACAATGTTGGTGAGATTTCCTGTCCTACAAGATATTTTGAAGAGGCCTCATCAATAAATTTCCAGCGGTCTGTAGTTTATGGGTTGGGCGTTCTTTGGACTGCTGTGAGATTCAAGCTCCAGAAAACTGGTTTATGCAAATTTCGAATATTCAACAGCGCTTCGCAAAAGCTTGTGCCCAGTTACTACTCTGAAGTGAAGTAAATTTATGGATCTTCGCGAAAGTTCGTATCTGGTTGATAAATAAAAAAGGACATGATTTCTGCCTTCTAGATTTTAAGAAATA
>JBMFSZ010000160.1:0-7699 GCA_049967315.1 Desulfomonilaceae bacterium | reverse complement strand
CGCTTTATTCCAAAAGCTGAAAGGAGTGCCAGTCATACTCAACATTCATGACGCAATTCCCGAACTGGCTCAGTCTAAACTGGGCATTGGGCCTGACCATTTAATTGTAAAAGCGCAGAGTGCGCTTGAAAAAATTTCAGTTCGTTTCAGCGATCATGTCATTACCGCTACCGATATCTTTAAAACAAACCTTATTGAAAGAGGGATTCCTGAAAAGAAAATTACAGTTATTACCAATTTCCCGGACGAAAGACTTTTCAATTCCAGGGAAGCGCTTAGAACCAGGAACGATCATGACGGCCAGTTTATTCTACTCTATGTGGGAACCGTCGCTTACAGATATGGACTCCATATAGCGGTTATGGCGCTCCCGGAACTTCACCGGAAAATCCAGGGGATCAAACTGCTGGTCTTCACAAAAATCAGGGGAGAAGGAAAAGCTCTTACTGATTGCATACAGTTGTCGATTGATCTTGGAGTTCAGGAAATTTTCGAGATTCATGACCCTGTACCCCTTGAAAAGATGCCATCGATCATGGCCAATGCTGACATAGGCATCTATCCGGCACTGAAAGATTGCCATATGGATAACGCGCTGTCCTTAAAAATACCTGAGATGGTTAATATGGAATTACCCATAGTTGCTACCAGATTGGCAATTCTGGAACATCTCTACGGTGAAGACTCCATAGCGTTTGTCGAATCAGGAAACGTCGAGGATTTTTCACGAAAAATCCTTGAACTATACGAAGACCCCATGAAAAGATTCCGCTTCGCGTCAACTGCAGCGGCTAAAGGCTCCAAAATGCTATGGAGAGACCAGTATCCTGTTTACAAAAAGTTGGTCGAGGGATTGATTGCCAGATGACTTTCGATGTCTGGAAATACCGCTATAGACGTTTCAGGGCGATCACAATCAATGACTTGTCAAGACGCTGGGAAATCAGGTCCTGGCGTAAACAGGCTCTTCAATTTGTTGGCCAACATTCAGGCCCTGTAACCTCATCTTCTATTAAGGTCTGGCTCGATTACATCGGATCGTCGAGTGGTGGTGGCGCTCCTGATCCGGAGAAAATTAGCTCAGATCTGGTTCGTGTACTACCGGTAGGATTCCTCCATGACCCTGATTTCTGGAATACTTTTAAACGACTCTATCCTGAAGAGACCGAAAGATTAGTAAATCTTGCCAATTGTGTCACAGAAGGCCAAATTCAGCTTTTTGGCTGGAAGTCCGTCCCGGTGGACATTCCGTCATTAAAAACCGACGTTCCAGGGGCCGAGGAAATTCACAAAGATTGGGAAACTACCTGCTATTGGAAGATCAATTTTTTCCATAGCAAAGTGCATCCAAATTTCGACGTGAAGTGGCTCTGGGAATTGCAAAGATTCCAGTTCCTCCTGTGGCTAGGGGGCGCCTGGCGCTTGACCGGGCTTCCCAAATTCGCCGCTGTCGCCCGTGATATCCTGGATTCCTGGTTCAGTGGGCTGAAATATCCTTTCGGAGTTGAATGGAGCAGTAATCTTGAAGTGGCACTCCGCTTGCTCTCAATTTCACGCTGCCACATGATGTGTATGGACAGCGGGGCCTGGGATCGAAAATTCATGGACGTCCTTTTGGCATGGATACGTCTTCACGCTACTCATCTGAGAAAAGAGATAACCCTTCATTACACTCTGGGAAACCATCAGTTAGGTGAAGCTTCTTCCTTAATGTGGGTTGCGCTTATTTATCCGTGTCTCGACGACTCGAATTCGTGGAAAACTTTCTGTTTAAAGACAATTGACACGATTATACCTGACCTTTTTCTTAAGGATGGAGTTTACTCCGAACAATCGACGGGTTACCTGAAATTCGCTGTTGAGTTCATGTTGCCGCTGATTTTTCTTACTGGCTTGAACGCAGGCGGCTTTTCCAAAATGACCGTACAACGAATCATATCATCTCTAGAATTTATCCAAGCTCTATCCGGTTGTGGGAAACTGATTCCAATGATCGGTGACAGTGACTCCGGATCAGCGATTGGATGGAGAATAGCCGACTATTGGGACTTCTCCTGGTTGCTGGCTGTCGGTTCAACCCTTTTTGATCGACCTGCGTTAGCCAAGGGAATTGAGAAATACCCCGCTGAAGCGTTCCTGAACTCGGGTCTCGAAGGCCTGAAAAAGTTCAAGAATTTTGGACACCGTCGAAACAAGACGTACCATGTTAAGGATAAAGGATCATCAAATGTCCGAGATTTTCCGTCTGGTGGCTACCATGTGTCGAAAGATTCCTATTTTGATATGATTTTTGATTCTGGCCCCCTAGGGATACCTCCAGGATATGGTCACGGCCATGCGGACGCCCTTTCGATCCTTATTAACTCGGAAAGCAATCCAGTAATTGTTGATACCGGGACCATGCATTATAACGCGGAACTGGAATCCCGCTCCTATTTCAGGGAGACCCGGAGCCATAACACCCTGGAACTGAACAACAAGAGCCAGGCCAAAATACTGGACACGTTCAAATGGGGCACAGGTTACAGTGTCCGATGGGCTGACGCCTTGGTCATAGACAATTTCCGTGTTTTTTCAGGTACACTTGTTACTGATTCGTACAATCATCAAAGAGTTGTCTTGCACGTTGCAGAGAGAGGCTTCGTAATTTATGACCGTATTTCGACCGAAGGGCCTGCATCGGTTGATGGTCATTTCCACTTTCATCCGTCAATCAAAATCGGTAGCCGCTCTGAAAACAGATTCCTCATCTGTGCCGATAAGCCATTTCTGGAGATGGTCCTGGTCAGCCAGCATTCCTTAATCAGTTCACACATTACCAAGGGATCCAATAATCCGATGCTGGGGTGGTATTCCGAATCTTATGGCAAGATGGTTCCGTGCCAAGCGCTTAAGTTCTCTTACAATATTTTAAACCTCGGTGAATCCGTGATTGTTATTCAACGAATTGGGACCTCGATCAACCATGCTGAAAAATTGGAATTTATGAAGTCTCTATTCGATTTCGGAGGGTTTTGATGAAGGTCCTTCATATTCTCCACAGGTCTGTTCCTGGGGCCCATGGATACGCAATAAGGAGCAAAGAAATAGTATCCCAGTTAATCGCCAAAGGGATAGAGCCTATAGTGGTGACTTCACCCTCGCAAGCGCCTTTGGGGGCTCTCGATGTCGAGTCCAGCGAAATCATAGACAGGGTGCGATATTTTAGAAGCTGCGGAAAGCTCATCGAGCCAACTATTGAAGTCAAGGACGGAAAATATGGTCGCGCAACGCTTCGTGTTCTGCAGAATTCGAACCTTTTCAGGATGGCATGGAGAATTGCGCGTAGATACAAACCCGATGTCATTCATGCTCATTCACCTTTTACCTGCGGCCTTGTAGGCGATGTAGTGGGCCGCTTGACCGGTATACCGGTAATTTACGAAATGCGTGGAATATGGGAGGATCAGCACACTAGCCGCTACGGTATGGCAACCACATCTTTCAGGTATAGAGGTGTCAGATTCCTGGAGACCCTGGCGCTTAAACACGCTGACACTTGCTTTGCGATATCGAATGCTCTTAAAGATGAAATGATTGCCAGGGGAATTGACCAAAACAGGATAATGATTGCTCCGAATGGGGTAGATATAAGAAAATTTGCTCCTGGCGAGCCAGACCAAGAATTACTTGTAAAGCTTGGTTTGAAAGACAAGTTGGTAATAGGGTACATAGGCACATTTTTTCATTACGAGGGGTTGGATCTGCTGGCCCAAAGCTTCCAGAAACTCGCCTCTCAATTCCCGTCACTTGTAATTCTTTTGGTAGGTGACGGCGAGCTCATGCCCAAACTGAAGAGTCTAGCCACTAACTCAGCCTATTCTGACCGGTTCCTTTTCACTGGACGGATAAAAAATGACCTGATTGTTGAATATTACAAGCTGTTCGATCTCCTGGTGTTACCTAGACGGGACGCGAGAGAGGCCAACCTCGTTACGCCCCTCAAGCCACTGGAAATAATGGCGATGGCCAAACCTCTCGTGGCAAGCAACATAGGTGGGCACCGTGAAATCGTTACTGACAAAGTTAATGGTCTGCTGTTCACGCCTGAGAGTATTGATGATCTCTCGGACAAATGCTGTTTTTTACTCAAAGATAAGGATTACCGGCTTCAATTAGGAGAAACATCAAGACAATGGGTCACTGAAAATCGGGACTGGAGTGTCCTTATAGACAAATATATAAGGGTTTACGAAGAAATTTCGTTACGTCCCAAGAGTAAGCGTTAGTAAGCATTGTCCCTTGCGTCCCTTAAAATAAACGTCTGCACGCCTGAAATCTGTAATGGATTTGGATTTGGGGTCATTAAGGCGCGACTGAAGCTCTGAAAATGCACCGCCACATTAATTCCGGTTTCACACCAGGGACAGGTAGTAACCATTTCCAGAACGTAGGCCCCTAACTTACCTTCCAAATATATCCTGTCACCAAGAATTTCTTTAATGATTCCCGTGTCAGAAGTGGGAATATAGCTTTGGGGGACAACTTTCCCGCTTAGTAGTAAAACAAACACAAACGACACAAAAATGATTTTGGGCGTTTTCCCCTTAAATGTCATTTCTGTTCGCCGGGTGGCTCCTCCTTTTTAACCTTGCCAAATGAGGCAAGCACCCTGTATCCGGTAGCCGACTCGAGTCTAGAAGGATCATCGAATGAGTGATCAAGGAATGTGGCGACAAATATTATTCCTATGCCGAGAGGGAATGAAAACAGGAACGCGAGGAGAACATAAAGACCTGTTTTGGGAAAAATTGGTTTCTTGGGCTTGTAGGGCTCACCCAGAACTTTGACATCAACGAGCTTCTTGCGGCCTTCCTCCGCTTCAAATCTGGCCGCCTGTTCCTTGCCCACAAACTGCAGATATTGTTCCCTAGCTACTGAAAGATCAAGTTGCAATGCTCTGAATTCTTCACTTTTTTCAGACAGGAGTTTCATTTGCGCCAAAATGTTGTTCCTGGCCTGTTCCAGGGTCGCCTTTTTTATCTCCAATATGGCTACCTCAGAGTTTATAGCCGATTTGAACCTTTTATTACAATCCTGGAGTTGATCCACACCAGCCGAGTAGTCGCGACTGTTCTCGGTAAACAGCTCACCCAACTGGAGCACTTTTTGTTCGGCCTGAACCAATTGCACGGCCAAAACGTTTATAAGAGTGCTTTCTCCACTGCGCACAGCGCTTGGAGCGAGTTGGCCAGTTGGCAAATTACGCTGTTTGATTAGCGTAGACATTTCCCTGTATTGTTTGATTCCTGAATCAACATCGACGATAGCGTCTTCTACTGTTTTCAGGGACGCCAGTATATCCATTTCCTGCCGATCGGGAATCGAGAGATTCCACCGGTTCTTGAATTCTGTCAGCTTCTTTCTCGCGAGTTCATACTTTTCTTTCGAAGCTGCCAGTTGTTCGGCAAAAAATCCATGCACTCCTGGTACCGAGTAAACTTGTGAATGATAAGGAATATAAACAGCGAGAAGGGTTGAAAGAATTTTCTGAACCTTGTCTGGATCAGAATCTTTGAAACTGAGATCCAGAACTTTTGATCTTGCGACAGGAGTAACATTGAATCTCGCCATCAAGCTTGAGGCAATGACCCTGTCTTTTGCGGCTTCGAGGGCTTCCGGGCTTTCTTTCTCTTTTGGTTCCGACGGACGGGTGGTCAGCTCCGTTATACCCGAAGAAACTGTCCAAAAAATCCTGCCTAAGACACCTTTGGGCTGGCTTTTAAAAAAAGCCGGTCCCAAGGCCTTTACGGTTTTTGTCCATAGATCAGGACTTTTCAGGATTTCCATTTCGCTGTTGAGGTCCATCTCATCAATATTGAGATTAAGAATTCTGGAAGCGCCTGCGCTCGGACCCACCAACAGAGACCCTTCATCTTTTTTGGCCGTCACAATAATTTTTGCGCCAACCTGGTACACAGGAGTAGCCAACAGGCAGCCTATTAATACGCCGATGGGGACCAGTATGACAACAATTTTTAGTATAAATATTCTTTTGTAGATTACGTTCAGGATGTCCCGTAATGTTAGCCCCTGAGTTTCCTGCATCAAATCTACCTTTCAGCAAAAATTCCGGAGTTGCTAAAAATTGTCACCTGATAGACCCCAGCGTTTGGCCTCCTATCAAAACCAGCCTTCTTTGTCAATATTTTTTCAGATTTTTAAATAGTTATGAATATTTTTTGTATGGGTTTTTATTAATTATTAATGCTAGAGGTTAAGCATTCGGGTCGACTAAACGCTGGGAAGCTTATTTATAAACAATCTGATCTTTCCCCCAGCGGATCGTTCCAGTTCATCGACGTAATCGAGCTGAACCTCTGTTTCAGGACCTACTCGAACTCCAATCCTGACTAGAAGTATTCTTTCATCAGATTTGGAATATTTTTTCCCTTTTACAATTCTTAGGGTAAAGGCCCCGGGTTTGTCCTGATAGAATTGGGCCGCTCTTATAGATGTCAGCCCTTTGAATATACTGTCCATTTGCGCAATTTTTGAACCGTCTTTCTTAACTATATAATCTTCGATTCTGCCGTCTATTTCCTTGACCACTCTTCCATGTCTGCCACAGTCACACTCATTGTAATCCAAAGTCACAAAATCGTTCGTGTCGTATCTTATTAAAGGCATTGCAGGATTTGTAAAATTGGTGCCAATCAGAGCAAATGTCCCGTTGCCTTTTGGCATAAATTCCACTGCTCCGAAATCTTCATCAACATGTAATTTTCCTAATTCACATTCTGAAATATTCGCAACAGCCTCTACTAACCCATAGTGCTGACGAGGCCGAACTCCAAAGGCCTCTTTGACAGCCTCTATCTGATACGAAAAAACATTTTCGGCGCCGAAGGTAACATGTTTCACCGGATAACCAAGGGTTTGTCTATTTTCTAAAAGATAATTGGCCAATAAAACGATAAGTGATGGGAACCCCTGGATCCAGGGTGGTTGTTTTCTTCGCATCTCAGAGACATAATACTTTATATTCTCCTGCGTCATATGAAATGCGCTGAATAGAATTTGCTTGCCAAAGTGGTTGTATCTCCAGAATGGGGGGTTTTTTTGAGCCAGGTCCACCCATGGACGAGCCCCAAATACTGCGCACCAATCCTCTCCAGGAGTTATTCCATGCCAGTGATAATATCTGCCCCAGACAGCGTACATTTCTGTTAGCCCATGAACGGTGGTGTAAACCTTGAGAGGCATACCTGTTGTACCACTGGTATTGATTAAAACTTTGGTATTGTTAGGGGTATCTGTGGCCTGCAGGTCTTCAAAATAATCCTGGACATTGCGTTTCGTCAGAACCGGAATTTTTTCAAGGTCTTTAAAGGTTTGGATCTCTTTGCTCGATATACCGAGCTCAGCGAACAATTTGCCATAGTAAGGTGTGGTTTTAACGGCATGTTTGATAAAATCTTTAACTTTGTTGTCCCGGTATTCTCTTAGGGCTTTTTCAGAAAGGAAGGATCGGCTGACATTAGCTTCAAGAATCTCTCTGTAACTGGCGCCTAGAAAACGGTGATTCATATATACGCCGTGGACGCTGCACGCAATGTGTTGCATAAAGATAGGCAACTTGGAATATAGAGGTATTACCCATCTTGACATCGCTACGGAAGGGTTTCTTCTTTATCAACAGAATTGACTACAAAAGCCA
>JBMFSZ010000159.1:0-7711 GCA_049967315.1 Desulfomonilaceae bacterium | reverse complement strand
CAACACGATCTTTACACAGATCGCATTTGCTCATTTTACCCTGATCGTCATACCTCGGGACTCCGAAAGGACAGGCCTGGGCGCAACTACGGCATCCAATGCACAGTTCACCGTTCACCGTGACTGCCCCGGTTTGATTGTCCCTATCGATAGCGGAGGTTGGACATGCGGCCAAGCAAGGCCCATCCTGACAATGCATGCACGAAACGGCAAGATGACAGATCTGGGCATCGGGGAACTCTCCCCGTTCAACCTTGTAAATTCTCCTGAGGAGCGGCTGTCCTTTTGCAGGATCAATGTCGTGCTGATCCATGCATGCTACAGCGCATGCTCCACATCCAGAGCAAAGATCCATATCCAGGAATATAGCTTTGTTCATTTGCTAATTCCTTTCCTCAAACTTTTTCGATTTTACAAAGAGCGGCCTTGAAACCGGGGAATCCTGAAAGAGGGTCAAGGTAGTCACCTTCGAGAAGGGTGTTAACATCGGCTGCGGCATCTCCATGATACATGTGGATGACACCCGGCTGAACCTGCTGTGTCAGGTTGGCCTTAATTACAATGGCGTCTTTGGCTGTCGATAGTCGAATCGTATCATCCTGTTTCACACCCAGAAGACCGGCGTCATGAGGATTTATATCCGCAGCAGGATGATTCTTGCGGAGGCTTCTTGTCCATGAAAGGCGGAAGGTCCTGGTGTGAATATACATCGGGAGCCTGGATCCTGTATTCAGGGTTAAGGGATATTCCGCCGCAAGTTCCGGGGTGAGTTCCTTGCTGTATTTAGGAGGGCTATATACCGGAAGCGCATCGAATCCAGGTCTTCCTTCATATTTCTCAAGGACAGTCGACTTGAACTCCATTTTACCTGACGGCGTCTTGAAACCCTGCTTGAGGTATTTCCTCTCAGGCGGTCTGACCGGGTTTGGAGCAAACATTCCTCCAGGATGTCTTAACAGTTCAGCCACCGAGATACCACTGGGTTTGAGAATCCAGTCTACACTAGCTTCATAACCTGCCTGAAAAAGGGGATCGTTCAGACCAAATTTTGCGGCCAATTCGTAGATTATGTCAGTATCGGAGCGTGACGCATAAAGAGGAGCAATCGCCGGCTGGGTAAAAATTATGTATCCCATTGGGTAACAGCGAAGTTCACTTCGTTCAACAGAAGTGCACGCTGGCAAAACTATATCCGCATGCATACACGTGTCCGTCATGAAAACATCCACATTGACGAACAGATCAACTTTTTCCAGGCTTTTCAGGAAACCGTTTGAATCAGGCCACATCCTGTGATTCATCCCGAATCCTATCAGGCCTTTTATCGGATAAGGGGCCCCAGAACGGATCTGGAAAGGCAGATGCATGGCTTGAGCCTCTTCATCCACCATTTCTATCCATACAGGAAACCTGTCGGCCCCGACCCTCGGAGCCATCTCACTCCACGGCCTGGATTGCGTAAATTCATGTTCCCTCGTAATGATCATTCCTGGGACATGAATGAAGCTCGGACGAGAAGCGAAATTGCCACCGTGCACATCATAATTTCCAGTAAGACCAACGAGTGCGAAGATGGCCCTGTAGTTCTGGACGCCATTTGTATGATGCACAACTGGCGCAGCGCTGGGCATGATGGCGGAGGGTTTCTCTGTGGCAAACATCCTGGCGGCGCCAATGATTTTTTCAGCAGGAACTCCAGTAAGTTCCTCGCCCTTTTTGGGGGTAAATCCCTGAACATATTCCCGGAAGTCCTCGAAGCCATAGGAATATTTGGCTACGAAATCCTGATCGTAAAGTTTTTCATGAATCATGACATGCGCCATAGCAAGGGCAAGGGCCCCATCAGCCCCAGGTTTGACAGGCAGGTGAATGTCCGCCAGAGTCGTTGTAGGCGTTTGTCTGGGGTCAACTACTATTAGCTTGATTCCCCTGTTTTTAGCCTCGACAAGGGCTCTTGCGCTCCCTGGATTTGTATAAAAGGGGTTTGCGCTCCAAACCAGGACACATTTAGCGTTTCTGATATCTGGGCCACCCGGAACGCCGAACGTAAGCTTCTGGGCCATAGCCATAGCCGTGTAGCATGTGCTGGATTCGGACATATAGTTGGGTGAGCCGAAACAATGAGCCAGGCGTTTCAGATAAGGCCTGAAGTACTTCGTATAGCCAGCGAAGAAAACTACAGACTCGGGTCCGTAATTGATTTTCATCTCGTTGAATCTCGAGGCAATGGTTGCCAGAGCCTCATCCCATGATATGCTCTCGAACTTTCCAGATCCTCTGTGTCCTATTCTTCGTAGAGGCGTTTTCAGGCGATCTTCGCTGTAGATGTACTGGCGATGGGCCGCTCCTTTCGCACACAGTGCGCCGACATTGTAAGGATGCTCCTTGCTACCCTCGACCTTGACAACTTTGCCATCCTTAACATAGAGATCCAGTCCACACTGGGTCATCGGATCACAAATGGCGCAAATTGATTTCCTGATTTCGATCCCCGTTTCAGGCCCGGGGATTTTTCCCCGGGACAAGCTTTCCAACTTTGTCATGGTCTGGCGAACTCCAAGATAAAACGCTCAGGTAGATTTCAAGCGTGCATGGGAAATTGTCTGTTGAAAAAATACCACAATAGATTTCAGCGACCGACATAATCACTGAGAACTCTCGTCACAAAATCGGAGAAAGACTCGTTACCTCTTGCCGAGTCAATCTCTTCAATAAGGCTGACCGGGAGAGTTATGGCCTTTACCCTAGTGATCTTTTCGAGTCCTTCAAATTCTACTACTGATGGGGCTTCCTTGCCTTTATCCCTGACCGTTTCAGTCAATTCCAAGACTCGCTCTGACTCATCAACAAAGCTCTGTAGAAGAAGCCGAAACTCATCATCCGTCAGGGAAAGATGGCTGAAACCGACCCTGTAATTGTTACCGGATTCAATCCTTTTGGCATAGTCTATCCGTGCGTGACAGGTAATTCTGCCAGGTTTGTCCTGCAAAACTACCCTGAGTTTGACATATCGCCCTTGATCTAAGATGGTTGGGGAAAATACTTCAATACCGTACTGGTCAGCAAGAGAAGAGTTTATTATTGGTGGAGTAGCGGCATAACGGCAGTACGCCTGACCATTAATGTGCTTGTATTCCATTTTGCCCTCCTTTTTTGTACCATCTATTTCACAGTACCTTGCAAAAACGTGAATGACTGAGCCGGTTCGAATTTGGCGGCGGTATCGCCGGAGTAGGTTTCACCGTTAACAAGAGAGAGTCTTTTTACTGGTGCTCCTTCTCTTAAATCTAATTCATCCAAAGGAACCCAGAATACTGTTGGACTAGTCGCTGAATCAAAATAGTAAATCCTGTTTTTGTGGTCAGCTAATGTGCGCCAGTAAGTTGAAGCAATATTTGGCTGACTGGGCGTCGTAATGCCAAGGGGGACCGAAACGCCACGAATCACTCCAAGAACACTGGCTGCTGCCTTCAACATATCCGATGTCTTCGGAATTGCGTTAATGTAAAACGAAGCACGAGCAAAGCGATCAGAAGCCCGGCTGGTTCCAGGCAGAAATGTGGCGCCACCGATCTCTTCCCAATATTCGTTCAGAGCCAGTTGTTTGTCAAATACGGGAGAGTTGGTCATCACCTGATAACTTTTACCGTGATGGACGAACAATCTACCGCCTATATATTCGAAAATGGCCGAGTCGCCGGTCGGATCGGAAATCGCCAGATGTCCTGTCGCTGGCTCGCCATTGGGGAGGACTGGCGCGACAACCACAAACGGATCCCCACGCAAAGCGTCTACAGCTTCAGAGACCGTGGCGTAGTTATCCAGGACGTACTGGGCCCAGGCGGCTATTGATATGGTTGGACGTTTGCCATCAGGTTTTCCATATTCAGATTCTGCGAGATAGAGAACGTTTGCAACCAGCCCCTTTTCGTTCATTCCGTCAACAGTACTGACACCGTAGAAAGAGCAGGTAACACTGCCGTACTTTGAAACCCAATGGATTGCTGTCTCGCCTGTAGCTCCGTCTCGTTTCATACCTGCCGGAAATACCCAGAGGTCTGTTCCGGTGGGTTCCTTCCAATCCATGGAGCGAGCGGTTATGACGGCTCCATCCAAACCGAGGTACACGGCCCGAGTGCAGGCGTACGAGGCTCGCAATGGATAAAAAGCTGCGAGTAGAGTTACTATGACACCACACAGAATCTGGGAATTATTTTTTCGGTTCATCCTGCTCTCCCTTGTCTGATGTTTCAAATACCGCCGTTTAAATTACAAAATTGTTTATTCTTATAATAATACCTTGATGGAAAAAGAAATGGAGAATATCATCATCTCATAAAAACCAGTATATAATGCAAATCCTGCAATCCAGATAGCAAAAAACAGTGTACTGATTAGTTATTGTGGAAATAGCTGATCGGTGATTCCAAGATGACCAACTTTGCAGGAGGTTTTGCCTGCGATCAGAGTACGGAGGCATAAATGGCTGAAACAATCATGATGATTCATGGCATGTGGGGAGGTCCATGGCACTGGGAAAACTACAAAAGCATTTTCGAGGCTGAAGGCTACAACTGTGTCACACCTACTCTGAGGTTTCACGATGTCAGCCCTCACTCGGATCCTGACCCAAGACTTGGAACCACGAGCCTGCTAGATTACGCCGATGACCTGGAAAAAGATATCCGAAGTCTTCAAAGCCGTGGACTTTCGACTCCTCCGATTGTAATTGGCCATTCAATGGGAGGGTTACTCGCTCAAATACTTGCCAGTCGAGGGCTCCCAAAAGCGGCTGTGCTATTAACCCCTGCCGCGTGCGCTCCGAATACCATGGTCCTGGAATGGTCAGTCACAAAGTCTTTCTGGAGCGCAATGATGAATTGGGGGGCAGTTGACTCAACAGGTAAAATACATTGGGGGATGAGGAGCGCATTCCCTTTCAGAAGTCACTTCGGAAGCAGACCTTACTTGCCTACTTTCGATGAGGCGGTGTATTCGATGATGGACCTGCTCACTCCGCAGGAACAAAGAGATGCCTATGATAAATTTGTTTACGAATCCGGTAGAGCAGCCTGGGAAATAGGCTTCTGGTTCCTGGATTTGTTTCGTCGTAAGGCAGCCTGGATAGATGCGTCAAAAGTTAATTGTCCCGTGTTGGTCGTATCTGGATCACTTGACCGAATAACACCCGCGTCGAGCGTAGAAAAGGTCGCTGCCAAGTTCAAGTCAGTTCCAACCCCGGATGCGCCTCGCCACTACAAGGAGTTTCCGGGTCACACTCATTGGGTACTCGCTGAACCCGGCTGGCAGGAAATCGCTGAATACGTCTTGAAATGGCTCAAGGCAGTCCTGAAATGAAATCGTGTCATAAAAAACAAAAAGCGAAGGAGTGAATAGTGGCGAAACATATTGGGATAGTGGCATGTAGCGCAGAGGGAGCTGCCCTGTGCTATCGCACCCTTTGCATGGAGGCTCCGGCGCTAATGGGAACTCATATGCATCCTGAAATATCCATGCACACATATCCTCTCGGACAATATATGCAGGGCATCAGTTCCGGCAGGTGGGATGAGGTTGCCGGATTGATGCTAAGATCGGTTGACAAGTTGGCTCGGATAGGGGCTCAGTTCGCAATTTGCCCTGACAACACTATTCACCAGGCATTTGACCTGATCGTTGAAAAATCACCAATCCCGTGGCTTCATATAGCGCAGGTAGTCGCTAAAGAGGCAATTCATCACAACTTTTCAAGGCTGGCTATATTGGGGACAAAATATTTGATGACAGGGCCAGTCTATCCTGATGCGTTGACCCAAAATGGCTTATCTTATTGCATCCCCGATCAGACCGATCGGGAAAAAATTGACCGCATCATTTTCGATGAACTGGTGAACGCCAAATTTACCGAGAAATCCAGGGCTTATTTTAACGAAGTAATTCAAAAATTGAAGGATAGAGGCTGTGACGCGGCGGTACTGGGCTGCACGGAGATCCCCTTGATTGTAGATCCTGGAGACTGCCCTTTGCCAACATTGGATTCTACTCGCCTGCTGGCAAAGGCTGCGCTTGAAAAAGCCGTAGAAGAGAGGTAGGCGTTTCTAAAAAAATACAGTTAACTAAAAATTTTATAACGCTCTTCTTTTGGCCCCTGATTTGGATTTTGCTCCTTCCATGCGTTGTGGACCAGAAGCACCGGATACCAAAAGCTCTTTCTTTTCGAAACCACGCTGAAAGACGATCTTCCCATCATCCCCGTAAAGGAGAATGGAAACCCGAGCCAGTCCAGAACCAGATCGGGCGTCTCCATAAGGTAGTTCAACCCTGGAATTGTACTTGAACGAAATATTCTCACCCTGCCTGAAATCCGAGGGGAGGTCACCCTCTCCTAGTCTGGTCTTGTCAGGATAAACAAATATTTTCGTTTCCCCTTTTTTATCCTTCATTTCCACAAAGACGAAAAGATAGCCTGAAAAAAGCGTATCAGGATGATCTTTAATCAAACGAAAGCTCAACGTTCCAGAGCTTGCGGCTTCAGGTTTCACAGTAACATCCTGGGCGTTGAAATTCACAATAGGCTGAGAAGTCGTTGCTGGATGGCTACTCTCGGGGTTGACGGTTTCTGGCCTGGGACCGGAACTTACGGCTCCTGAGCTAGTATGCAGCGCTGCTGTCATATTTGAGGACGCGCTTTGCTGAGCAGTCTGGGACTCATGTAAACCTGCTGAAAGGTCTCCTTCTAGTTTATCAGCGGATTCCTGTGAGCTTTCAGTGCTATGCCCTATTGAGGAATCCTGAGACGCTGATTCTGCAGCGGACGATGATGCATTTTCGTTCAACGAGCCTGAACCTGCAGAGCTCATATAATCTCGAGATGCGTTTGAAGGCGAAGTCTGTTTTTCGTGTGCGTTCGATTGCAAATCGGCAATACGCGCCGCGCCCTTTTTGTAACCACTCGCTATCGTCGACGTATGTCCTACTAAACCCCTGACAAAAGAATACATGCCAAAAGCCGATAGAACCGCTATTACTACGACTAACCCTATGCCAAGGCGCAATTTACGGCCCGTAAGATCGAATTGCCTGGGACCGCTACGCTCGTTGATCAAGACAACAGAGAAGCCTGGATTTCCTGCCGGCTTGTGAGAGGGAATTAGAGGCATATCCTTACCGGGGTTTCCAGATCCTTTTTTGGTTTTACGACCTGTAATTTTCTCCTGGAATCGGGACCACATGTTTGTAACCTTTGTCACGACCGATATCTCCTTGAAAGTACTTGCTAAGCTTAAGGATGGTCTTGTCATTTTCCCTCGTCACTTATTAATGTTTGATAAGTCGTCTGCTGAGTCAAATTGATTAGGCGTTTGTTCCTTTAGTCCGCGAAATCAGATAATCTGATTTTGTAATCTATAGAATTTGCATCATATATTTTAATCAACATGTCAAGATTATTTTGTAATTTTATGAATTAAAAACGCGATTAAAAATTGCGTCGACCCATCTTAAAGCATGATTTATGTCGAAAGCCGATTCGATCTCGGCTTGGGAGAGGACTTGTCCAATCTCTTCGTCTTGCAGCAGCAGGTCTTTGAAGTTTAGTCCATTTTCCCAGGCCTTCATCGCGTTACGTTGGGTGAGGAAATAAGCGCGCTCCCGTGTAAGGCCCTTATCAACCAGTTTGATCAGGATGGATTCCGAAAAGATGAGGCCCCTG
>JBMFSZ010000158.1:0-7733 GCA_049967315.1 Desulfomonilaceae bacterium | reverse complement strand
GGCCAAGCGCGTGGCAGTTTCCATTGAAACAAATCTGGAGGATTGTTATGCGAATGTGAATCGGGAACAGGTTACTGGAGTAACTATAGAACTTATCAAAAACGCCATGGAATCTTTTAAGCAATCAGGAGTTGTTACCGTGGGTACAGGGATGAAGGAAGGTGAATCCATAATCTTTGTAAGAGATTCCGGGACGGGAATAAGCAAATCAAATCTTGTAAAGATCTTTGATCCATTTTGGACGACCAAAGGTCCGAGGAAAAGTGGATTGGGGTTAGCCAGAGCGCTGGGGACAGTAAAGCAGAACGGCGGAGACATAGATGTAGAGAGTCTGGAGGGTATTGGTTCCCATTTTGCCGTGAGGTTTCCGGCTGTGAAATCTCCTGGCTTGGAGAATCAGCGTTCTAATTATAAAGATGATGCCAAGCCTCTCACAATTCTTCTGATTGATGAAGAAGAAAAGGTTACCGAATCGCTTAGCGCCGGACTGACCTCGGAGGGGAACATGGTTTATACGGCTTCAACAGTTGAAAAAGGGTTTCAAGTTCTGGAGACTGTCAGGGTGGACGTAATTGTTAGCGATGAGGATTTCCAGGGTACAAGCGGCTGGACTTTTGGAAGGAAATTGAAAAGCCTTTATTCCGCGTTAAATAGACAAAAACCTCCATTGATTCTTCTGACAGCCTGGGGAGTAGGGGAAGTTACAAATGAGAGAATGTCGAGTACTGGTGTTGACCGCGTCCTGGCGAAGCCAATAAGCATTGAAAAGTTGATGCAAAACATTCATGAAATATTAACCCGGTGACTTCGCATACGCCGTTAAAAATAATAGCGCGAGGGAAACGGATTCTTATTCCTTGAAAGTTATTAGGACCTGATCTGTGTCGACCGTTTGGCCCGAGCCCACGAGTATTTTGTCAATTTGTCCATCTCTTGGAGCAGCTACGGAGCTTTCCATTTTCATGGATTCCATACGTAGCAATTCCTGCCCCTTACGAACCTGAACCCCTTCTTCGACTAGCACTGCTGTAATCAAGCCTGGCATCGGACATTTTAGAGAGTCTTCCTGTACCTCTTTAGTCTCTCGAAGCATAAAATGGGCTAGGCTCCACTCCAAAGGGGTGTAAATTTCAAAAATTCTTACGATTCCACAAAAGTAGGCTCTGATGTGATTGTCAAGGTACTGGAGGCGGAACATGTGGGCTATTCCGTCAATATATAATTTGAGCCGCCTCCTGTAATATTCGAACTCAGGAGCGACCACCTTGTAAAGCTTGTCATTGACGTTGATGTTCCAGCGTCTGTTTTGCTCTGAACCCTCCAGAACAATTTCAAAAATATTATCGGAAGTTCTGACTACATACTTGTGAACCGGAGGCGGCGGTTCGGTAGCTCCTACGTGTGGACTCATGGGCCTCAAAGAATCCCGCACAAGGTTTCTTCGGGTATGTGAAACCAGGACAGTCGCAATGGTCATATAATGTAGATCTTGCTCTGATGGAGGGATCCTGCTCTGACCATCCTCGAAATGATCATTTATGAAATCGGTTGAGAGCTCAGAATTTGCAAATGCAGGGTGTGACAAAACAGAATTGGCAAAATCGAGATTCGTGGTAATGCCTTCAATATGGTATCCATTCAAGGCCCGTATGAGTGTCTTCCGAGCTTCTTCCCTGTTTGCGCCCCACGCAGAAACCTTTGCCAGCAGGCTGTCATAATGAATTGTAACGACGCTTCCAGCGTCAATTCCACTATCCACGCGGACATTCTTGCCCGTTGGCATCGCATATCTGGTTATCATCCCAGTCGTGGGTAAAAAACCTTTTGATGGATCCTCTGCGCAAATACGGGCTTCGATCGCCCATCCATTTATAACTACATCCTTTTGCTCGATTGTTAGAGGTTCCCCCGCAGCAATGCGAAGCTGCAATTCAACCAGATCCAGACCGGTCACAAATTCAGTTACAGGATGTTCTACCTGTAGCCGGGTGTTCATCTCCAGGAAATAGAATTTCTTTTCAGCATCCAGGATGAATTCTACAGTGCCAGCGTTTGTGTAGCCTGCGGCTCTTGCAAGCTCGCAGGCCGTTTTTCCCATTTCATTGCGGAGAGACTCGTGAACAGCCCTGGAAGGTGTTTCTTCGATCACTTTCTGATATCTGCGCTGTATAGAACATTCACGCTCTCCGAGATGGATTATGTTTCCATAATTGTCAGCCAGGATTTGAATTTCGATGTGACGAGGCCGGGTGATGAATCGCTCAACAAAGATTCTATCATCCCCAAAACTCTTGAGCGTCTCTGCGCGGCAGGCTTCCAGAGCTCCAGCCAGCTCTCCCATGTCATTGACTATCCTCATGCCCCTGCCGCCTCCTCCGGCCGCAGGTTTAAGGAGAACCGGAAACCCAATTTCCTTGGCCACTGCCAGTGCTTCTTCCAGGTCGACTACTGGTTCCTGCCTACCGGGGACGACAGGAACCCCGGTCTTTATTGCGAGTTCTTTGGAAGCGGTTTTGTCTCCAAGAAGCGCAATCGCTTCTACCGGTGGCCCAATGAAGGTTAGCCCCGCTTCAGATACCATACGGGCAAATTCGGCATTTTCCGAGAGGAAGCCATATCCTGGATGTATCGCTTGGCATCCCCTTGACACAGCTTCTGCAATTATCTTCTCAGAATTCAGGAAAGATAGCTTGGCGGTGGCAGGACCGATATAGCATGATTCATCAGCGGCCTGAACATAAGGTGATCTAAAATCAACCTCGGAGAAAACCGCTACAGTTTTTACACCGATGAGCCTGCATGTCCTGATGATTCTGACGGCTATTTCGCCTCTATTTGCAATTAATATTTTATCGAACACTATGCCGGTCCTTAAAGTGGAATGTTTCCGTGTTTCCTTCTCGGTCTGGTACTCTGTTTTCCCTCCAGAAACTGAAGACTTCGTATTAATCGACCTCTTGTGTCTCTAGGGAAAATTACGTCGTCGATATAGCCCCGTTTAGCCGCCAGGAACGGATTGGCAAAAGTTTTTCTATAAAAACTTTCTTTTTCCGTAAGGGTGCCGGCAGGGTCCGCTGATTCCTGGATCTCTTTGCGATAGATTACCTCAGCAGCCCCTCTAGGCCCCAATACGGCGATTTCGGCTGTAGGCCAAGCATAATTTATATCAGCGCCAATATGTTTTGAATTCATAACAATGTAGGCTCCACCGTAAGCCTTGCGCACAACCACCGTAATTCTGGGTACAGTAGCCTCAATAAAAGCATAGAGAAGTTTTGCGCCGTGCCTTATGATCCCTCCATGTTCCTGCTCTGGACCTGGCATGAAACCAGGAACATCCACAAAACAAATCAAGGGTATATTAAAAGCGTCACAAAAACGTACGAACCGGGCGCCTTTGGCGGAAGCGTTACTGTCTAGAACTCCGGCCAATATTGCGGGTTGATTGGCTATAAGACCAATTGTCTGACCACCCAGACGACCGAATCCTACAATAAGGTTTTTTGCAAAATGGGACTGAACCTCGAAAAATTCGGCTCCGTCCAATACGCTGTTGATTAGGACCTTCATATCATAAGGCTGGTTGGGGCTGGCTGGTACCAGATAGTCGAGCGTCGGATCCTTGCGGTCAATTGGGTCTCGAAGGTCCAAAAAGGGAGGTTTTTGCGTATTGTTCGATGGAAGATAGTTTATGAGTCTTCTCACTTCCCTCAAACATAAAATGTCATTTGGTAAAACAAAGTGCGCCACCCCACTTTTTGAGGAGTGAACACCTGCTCCACCGAGGTCGTCAAAAGAAATGTCCTGGTGTATAACGGTCTTCACAACATTTGGCCCCGTCACAAACATGTAAGACGAGTTTTCGACCATAAAAGTGAAGTCTGTCATTGCCGGGCTGTACACTGCTCCACCCGCACATGGACCCATTATGCATGAAATCTGAGGAATTACACCGCTAGCCATAACGTTTCGATTGAAGATTTGTCCGTATGCTGCAAGGGAATCAACGCCCTCCTGGATACGGGCGCCGCCAGAATCATTTAAACCAATGAAAGGAGTCCCAACTCGAACTGCGTGATCCATCACCTTGCTAATTTTTTCGGAATGGGCCTCGCCAAGTGAACCGCCAATCACCGTGAAATCCTGACTGAAGATAAAAACTTCCCTACCATCAATCGTTCCATGGCCTGTGATTACACCGTCAGTCAGGTGTTCCTTTTCTCCACCTAAATGACCACCTCTTCCTGATTTCAGGATATCAAATTCTTCGAATGAACCCTCATCCAGAAGCAAATAAACCCTTTCACGGGCGGTAAGTTTCCCCCGTGCATGCTGGTATTCAACTCGTTTAGGCCCGCCTCCGCCTCTTGCTTCATCCCTCATCCGCTGGAGGCTGGCGAGGTTGTCATGCGTAGGCCATTCAGAGGCGCTGTAATCTTTGGAGTCCGTCAAAGCTGTGAATAGAGTTTTGTCAACTGCTTTAGAGGACGGTTTTTCCATTTCAATCTCCAATCCTAAATCCTAACCATTTAGTATCGCAACAGAATGAACTTTGAGTCAATAACAAAATGGACAAGGGGGCTTGAACTTTGGCAATATGAGGAAGGAAATCAAGCGTCTGTCTTTGCTTCATGTATAGTCAGGAAAAATCTGTAAGCTTCAGATTTTGAAACACCGTATCTTCCGTGGGCTTCCTTTGCCAGAGTCTTTCCTGAATACCCTTCCTCAATTAACTCTGTTACTATTTCATCCATGTTGGGTTTGATGTTCAATTTGCATGGTTCTATAACAACCACAAACTCGCCTTTAACATTTTCTCTCTGCGCTAGTTGCGAATAAATTGATTCAGCGTCTCCTGAAATAATTTCCTCGAATTTCTTGGTCAATTCCCTATTCAAAACAAATTTTCTTTTGGGAACCAATTGGCGTGCCATATCCATGCTCTGCATTATTCTTCGGGCCGGCTCGAGGAATATCACCGTCCTTTGCTCAAGACTTATGCGACGAAAGAATTCTTTTAAAGCAGATCTTTTTTTTGGGCTAAAACCCATGAAAACGAAGGAGGAGCCGTCTACTCCGGAAACGGACAAAGCCGCAATGATTGATGATGCCCCTGGCACAGGAATCACCCTAAATCCCGCTTCTCTGGTCGAACATACCAGTCGGTAGCCTGGATCAGAAATATTTGGGGTGCCTGCGTCTGAAATCAGGGCCACCCTTTGGTCATTCCTCAGGAGTTCGATAACTGTTTGTATCCTGGCGTTTTCATTGTAGCGATGGAGACTGATCAGAGAAGTGGAAACTTTGCATTTACTTAGCAAAACTCTACTGTTGCGGGTATCTTCACAGGCTATGACATCGACGTTCCTAAGAGTTTCTATTGCCCTGAGGCTGATGTCATCAAGGTTGCCTATGGGTGTGGCCACAACATAAAGAGCCAGTGGGTAATCAGCGTCTTTCATTAGCACATAAAAACCTGAACGAGCGATTGGTAATTACCATCAGGGTTAAGGGTTGTGTTCGGTTTCCTTGTAAAGATATGAATTTTTGTACAGATCAACAGCAGAAATCAATAAAACCCGACCCACGGCAGCCACAGGGATTGCCACGAGCATCCCTACGAAACCAAACAGATTGGCGCCCACAATCAGGACAATAATATAAAGCACTGGATTAAGGCCTACAGCCTTTCCGACGATTTTGGGAGTCAGAAAGTACGATTCGAAAGTTTGGACAGCGCCAATCCACAATAGAATGTAGACGACATGCAAGATATCCCCGAATTTCACAAACGCCATGATTGAGCCACCCACAATACCGACGAGTGTCCCAAGGTAGGGCACTACAAACAGAAGTCCGGAAACAACGCCAAGCACGATTGGCATATCTATACCAATAATAAGAAAGCCCAGACTGTATAGGCCAGCCATTATAAGGGCTATGGTTAACTGTCCCCGCACGAACGCCGCAATGACGGAGTCAATTTCCTGGAATTTTTTCACAATAGGATCTCTGGTGTAAGGTGGAATTAGGTCAACTGCTCCTTTTACAGTATCTTCAAAAGATGCTAATACATAGTAGGTTATTATAGGGGTCAGGGCAACTTTAAGCATTACCGACAACGCGCTGATGGTCGATGAAAAAATTGAAGCTACAAGCGTTCCAGCGGTATATGTGATTTTGGGTAGTGACTGCCTGATTTTGTCAAAAACCAAAAGTATAAATTCATTCCAGTCTTGTGGCACATCTAGCTGTAAAGTCTTAACAAGACTGGCCCCCAAATCTTGTAGCCGAGCAAAATAGCGCGGGGCGCGTCTGGAAAACTGTACCAGTTCGGAAAATATCGCAGGGGCCACCAATAAAACAAGGCCGAGGACAATCGCTATCAGTACTAACAATACGAGCAAGGATACCGCCGAGCGACCAAGACCCCGGTGTTCCAGGCTAGTGACCAATGGGTTGAGGATGTAGGCAATGAAAAATGAAACCATTATCATTGTTGATACTGATTCAAGCGCCGAAACTAACCACAGTAAAAGCGCCACAAAAAGAAATCCTGCCCCGACTCTGACAAAAGTTTTTGACGTGGTTGGATTTACGGTCATGTGGACCTCTTAAATTTTGGGAAAACCATTCTGATGTTAGGAGCTATCATCGCCAACAACAATACAATTGTGATCCAGGCAAAAATATCGCCGTTTCGCGTGTAAAACGAGCCCGCATTGGGGGTCCTTGGAAGTTCACAAACTAATGCTCCCTGTTCCATGAGTGGTAAAGAAACCACCAACCTGCCGGTAGGATCGAAAACACCGCTTACTCCTGTATTAGCGGCTCTTATCATCCATACCCTGTTTTCAACCGCTCTGAATCCAGCCATGTCCAAATGCTGATACGGAGCGGCACTCTTTCCAAACCAACCGTCATTAGTGATATTTACAAGAACTTTGGCTCCGGATTCGACGGCAGATCGAGCCAGTTCAGGAAAAATCGCCTCGTAACAGATCAGCACACTAAAAGGCGGAAATCCTTTTGGCTTCATCAACGTCAAATGAGATCCTGCCGAATAGTCTTCTTCTCTAGCCGCGATACCAGGGCCAAGTGGCAGGATCCACGAGAGAGGCATGTATTCTCCAAAGGGGACCAGGTGGATTTTGTCATATCGTTGAGTAAGTTTCCCGTCTTCTACCAGAAATGCGCTATTAAAAAAGACTACCCGCTTATTTAGATGTGTTTCAAAAGGAGCTCCTATTAACATGGGAATATCCAGAGTCCTGGATATATTGGTGGCGTACTTCCATGTCATATCCGATCCCCCGATGATTACCGGAATGCTCGTCTCGGGCCAGATCAACATTCTTGCTCCATGGTCAAAGGCGTCCTTGGCCAGACGCTCATATCTTATGAAAGTCCGGGACTTTGACGACGGGTCCCATTTCACGTCCTGCGGGATGTCTCCCTGCAGTATGCCTACTTTGACTGTTTCGTGAGCCTTTTCTGACACCTTTGAAAAGTTATTTAGAGTATTTACGCCGTAAGCTAATGCAATGGACACGCACACGAAACCGGTAAACACTTGAAACAGATATCGTAGCTTTCTGTACGTTAAAAGCTTGAATAAGGAAAATGCTGAAACATTCCCCAGAAGTACCAGGAACGAAAGACCATAGACACCCGTTATGTCGCACATCTGGACAAGCGCCAAACGATGAGCCTGTGAGTAACCTACGCAATCC
>JBMFSZ010000157.1:0-7740 GCA_049967315.1 Desulfomonilaceae bacterium | reverse complement strand
GAACATGTATACCTTGGGACAGCCTATGCCCGATGGATATATAGGCGTGAAAAAGAACAGGGATTGAGCAGATTTCGGCTTCAAGAGCCTGTAAAAAACCTTGAATCGCAACAGTGGGCTTTCAGTAGAACCATGGTTGAATCCTCAAAAAGTGACTCAGGGGATAGAACAGCCATAGAAATAATAAATCCGCACGACGGTGACAGGTTCCTGACGACAGAAAAATTAACCAAAATACCGTTCCGAGCTCTCCCACGTGAGGTGGTTGAAAATGTGATCTGGCTCGTCGATGGGAAAGAAGAGGAACGAACGGCCCCTCCCTACGAATTCTTCTGGGCGCCTTCCCGTGGCGAGCATTCAATAATTGCGCTAACCCCATTTAACGACGCCGCTTCAATCAAAATTCATGTGGAGTAATTTCTGTTTTTCAATGGTCCAGCCTAACTGTAGCATTCCCCAAAAGGTTGCAAAAAAATTGTCGTCATATCAATTCTCTCTATATGGTCATGAAAATAACGGGCTGACAAAACTGTCCCAATAGGTTGATGCGAAAAAGGTGAGCTGTTATACAATTTTGAGGGCGGACCGGTCTGAGATTACGATTACCTGATCGGTGTAGTTAGTATTATCCTTTTAGAAAGGGTAGTACACACAGCATCCGCCTTTGCCAAGTATATTCTTGCCCTGAAGGAGATAGCGCATGCGTATTACATTTGAAACACTCAGCGATAAAATGACCCTGATCATAAAGGGAAAACCGCAAGAATTTCCCTTTGAGATCCGTAAGGACCCTTTGACTGGCGCTACGGGACGGGTTTTCAACTTCCCTTATCAACCTCCGAAAAGCCCCAATATCGAGGAAACCTTTAAGCGTTCAGAAGGAATATTCTGCCCTTTCTGCCCCGAGAATATCGAAAAAGCTACCCCTCTGTTCCCTGAGGAATTGCTTCCAGAGGGAAGGATTCGGAAAGGAAGCTCAACCCTTTTTCCCAACATCCTGCCTCTGGATCGTTACGTCGGCGTGGCTATTTTCTCAACCCAACACTTCGTGCGGATGGAAGAACTGAAGCCCGAAATGATGCATGACGCTTTTCAACTGGTTCTGGAGTTTATCCGAAGGGTTTCCGAGTTTGACCCTGAAGTCGACTGCTTCTCCATCAATTGGAACTACATGCCGCCGGCAGGTTCAAGTCTGGTTCACCCCCACCTTCAGGTCCTCTGTGGGCAGCGTCCAACGAACCACATGCGACTCCAACTCGAAGGCGCAAACAGGTATTACCATGAAAATGGCGTAGAGTTTTGGGACGACTTTATCCGCGACGAGAAAGAAAATGCGTCCCGCTACATCGGAGAAATAGGCGCGACATTCTGGACGGTTGGTTTTGTTCCCATGAGTCATATCCCGGACGTATGGTGCATCTTTCCCGAACAGAAATCCCTGCTTGGTGTGGGTGACGAAACTCTAACCTCCTTTCTCAAGGGCCTTGCGTCCATACTGTCATACTACCAATCCCTGAACCTCTTCAGCTTTAACGTGTCACTATTATCATTTAAATCCGAAGAACACTTTCGAGTCAACGCCCGAATTCTTCCCCGTCTAGTCCTGAGAGAAATAGGAAACAGCGATTACACATTCCTTCAGGCCGTACATAGAGAGAATGCATGCGTCTATGCGCCCGAGTCGGTCTGCCAGCAGATTAGGGAACAAGGATTCGGCAATCCAATCCCGAAATCTTGATCGATTGCCCGTGAATTACTCGTTCAAACAGGATCCATCTGGCGAATCTTGCAGGCCTCAACAGTCTCATGTTTTCAGGAACTTTGAGGCCTAACCTGTGCCAAAATCGAATCGAGCCAAAATTTCATACTCAGAAACATGGAGCCTGACTGACGTTAGCCTGCCCACAACCTACCTTCCCAAAACAAATTCGTCAACTATTCTGAAAGACTAGGGAAAATCGTGAATTGATATCAAATTCACCGCAAAAAATATTGGCCTGAGAGCATTTGCTCAAGTTTCCTTGCATCTTGCGGGGCGAAGCCTTGCTGGTCGTTGTCGAAATAACAGAAGATCTCCCTGCCCTGCCGCTCCCATATCGAGAAAGCTACGGCCCATGCCGCCAAGGTTTGGATATCGTACTGGCCCTCGTACCTGTTAGCTGATGGTCCATGAAGGCGAACGTAGACGAAGTTTGCTGTAAGCTCCTTCGGTGAAACGTTCTGTTGCAAATCGAATATGCATAACGCAGCCTGGTGCTGAGACAGTAAATCATATACTTCGGGGACGAACCAACGTGGGTCCCGGAATTCGAACGCTGACCGGTATTGTTTCGGAATGGCTTCCATAAAGGCCTTCAATCGGTCAAGATTGGAGTTCCAGTTGGGTGGTAGTTGGAACAGAATTGGCCCGAGCTTGCTACCAAGAGTGTCTACCCGGGCCAGGAACCGTGAGAGGCTTTCCTCAGGGTCCTTGAGCTTCTTCATGTGTGTGATGTAACGGCTGGCCTTAACGGAAAAGACGAAATGAGACGGAACAGCATCATGCCAGGCCGCTAATGTCTTCTCTTCGGGTAGTTTGTAAAAAGAGTTATTGATTTCAGCGGTAGAAAAACACCTCACATAGTAGGAAAGGAAATCTTTTGGCCGAATGTCCTTGGGATAAAAGGCGCCCCTCCAATGCATGTAGTGCCAACCGGAAGTCCCAATGTGAATGCGCGAGGTATTCATCCGGATCAACCCTCCTTACGTTTCAGGCTCCGCCAGTTCCTGGTCACCCGCGATTAAAATCAGTGGTAATTTCGGCATATTTCGTACCTTGGTCAGAGACTTTAAATTATGAGCATCTCTAACAGACAATTACACTCTGGAAGATTCAGAACCGTAACTGTCGCTAAACAGAAGGAGAAATTCTTTTGACAGCCAAAGGTGGCGTGCTATTTTAGATATGTAATATTACAAGTTGTTGATTTTGAAAAGAATAGCGCCAGATAAAGCATTTTGTTCGTATAAACCTGATTAACTAAGGCCACCCAGTTTTTTATCTCGAATTGTCATAACCAACTTAGCCGTTATCGTTTGACCGGAACTTACGAAATTTTGAATTTTACCGTAACGAACTGACATCTAACCACTTAATCTTAAAGGTTATCAGGTTCGCAAAGGGCCGCAGATGTTGTGGCTCGTTCCAGCAGGCTGAATGACGCAGAGGATAACGAATTTCGGGAAAACCTCAAAAAGCAGATAGCACACCTTGAGCACACATGGAAGTAGTAGACCCACAAAACAAACAGCTGCTGGAAGAAATTGTTATGGCGCAGATGATGCTGCGGCTGCTCAACTTGAAGTCTGCGTTCGCATCTCGAGTTGCGGCTTGAGTACCGTCAGTGGATTTTTCGTAAAACGTGAAGGAGTCGGCTGCGAAGGTTTCTAGATACGTAGGTTCGATATTCAATGCATTGGTATTTTTTTTATCTTGGCAGGAATCCGGGCAGAAAACACCGAATGTTCCTGCAACCTCCAAGTCATATAGGCCAGTTTTAGAACAGAATTTGTGAATAATTAAAAAAGCCGTGGAGTGGATGCGTAAGGCAGCTGAGAAGGGCAATCATGACGCGGAATGTGATTTAGGCGGGCTGTTTAGGCTCAGGTAAGGGCTCCCTCAATCGGACAGCCGGATTTCGGCCCAAAATCAAGAGCCATTGCAGAATCTTGCATTAATGTCCCAGAAACAGCAAATATTACGTTTCTGTTGACGAACCAAGAACCTGAAAGAGATAGTAAGAATACCCCTTTTTTGAGGATTTCTGCTTGGCTTGACCTTGGAAAGAAGATGAATAGCTTCCAGATAAAGTGGGCGATGAGCGAAACCAAAGTATCGAAAGTGTGCTCATCTGATCCTAAAATAGAGCGCATAATAAGTTGTACCGCCGCAATGAGAAGGAGGGAGCCATGTTAAATACCATATGTTTCTTTGAGATTCCGGGCGACGACCCGGAGAAACTTCAGGGATTTTACCGAGAAATGTTTGACTGGGGCTTCAAGAAAGTTTCAGAGGATTTCCGGTACTACAGCATCCAAACGAAAAGCGATACCCCCAAGGGGGGACTGACGGCGAGGCAGGACGAGAAGCATACCCCGGTATTCTATGTGAAAGTAAAATCCATAGTAGACGCTGTCGGTAAAGCTGAAGGGCTGGGAGGTCAAACGCAAGTGCCGAAACGCCCTGTGCCGGGTGTCGGTTGGTACGCGGTGCTACTTGATCCGCAAGGCAACCGGATTGGCTTATGGGAGGATGACGCTAACGCTAGATAGAGCGCAGGAGTCTGGCACAGTTGGCGCCTTCATTTCGCAAAAAACACATCCATATCTGAGTTCATAGAGGCTTAAGTAGTGAAACTGTCATTCCGCATCATGCTTGCGGCATCGGTCGCAATCTTTGGAGCCCCAGAGGCCATGGCAGTTGAAGAGCCGTAGTACAGGTTTTCAAAAATACAACTGCTTTTAGATCCGCGACTATGCGTCCCACATCCTTGCCGAAACAGTCCGTGCAAGGCGGCCTTGAACAGGCTGGAACGGAGGCCTTCGGCAGGCTATTTCGCTACATTTCCGGGGGGAGCCGTACACGCTTCAAAGTTGCGATGACTGCCCCCGTAGGCCAGCATCGTCTTCAGGAAAGAAAGTGGTCCGTAAGTTTCACGATGCTGTCCTCGTACACTCTCTCTGGACACCCCTCCAGAGTCAGAGGACCCCAAGGTCACCTTGCTTGAGGCCCTAGCTCGGCTGATCGCCCCAGTACGCTACTCCGGTATCTGGACCGAAAAAGTCTACCTTCGGTACAAATCGGAACTGGAGTCATGGATTCACGAAAAGGGCCTCACCATTGTAGCAAATCCGATATGGGCCCGCTAAAACCCTCCGTGGACCCATGGTTCTTGCGCTGGAACGAGATTCTGATTCCGGTAGATGGGGGCCCTGACTAAGAAGAAGGCCAAAATCGATTTTGGCAGCGCTTCATGGCCTTAGATCCACGAGCCGATAATTGGCTGGACGAGGTCGCAATTTCCAATCGTGACGCCCGGCGGTTCTAATATCTAGCAGCCGATTCTACAGGTTATCCTCGACTTACTTTCAAAGGAATGTCGTAAGATTCGATCTCCGTAATTCTCAGCATGTTACAGCGCAGCAAGATCTTCTCAAAGTTACCGAAACCGCAATATCGCCTGTAGGAGTCAAAACGTCGCACGTGCGGCATCTCAACCAGGCCTAGAAATGAGTTCCGCATAGAAGCCTGAAGATGAGAATCAAATGAAGTCTAACAAAAAGTCCAATCCCGTCATTCCTGCCCCAACTCCAGACCAGTTGCGTGTGACCTGGAAAAGCGGCGCATGGTACATACAAAATAGGAAAACTCCCAAAGGTTCAGAAAAAAAGAAAAGTTTAGTGTCAATACCTATTTCGGCGAATATTTCTCGCATATGTCTTTTATAGTTGTCTTTTCATGCTTATTCCCCTGCAGCAGGTTCGGCGAGAATAATTTCGTCCGTAAGTTCCAAGCCCTTAAACAATTCTTGTAAAAATAAGACAGTTACCTCCGGAGTGTAAAACCAGTTCTGATGAAGGAGCTTGCACGGAAAGATGGGCCCCTTTCAGCAATTGTTTGACTAACAACCAGCACTCGTCGTGCCGGAAAAAGTCAATCTTTTCTGCCAGCCTTTCGCTGAAGCAAGTAGTAAACCACAAGCACACTAACAACAACGGATGCAGCGATCAGGCTTCCCCGCAAGATTGGACCGGATGCTTCCGACCATCCTTTTCCTAGTAAGAACCCGGCTACAATAAGGGATGCGGACCACACGAAGCCACCGGAGTACGCAAATCTAGCGAAAACGGAGTACCTTATTCGTGATGTCCCTGCAGCCAGAGCCGTGAGATGCCTTACCCCGGGAACGAAATAGCCGAAAAAAAGTCCCCAGCGGCCCCTTTGTTCAAGCCACTCATGGACCTTATCCATTCTTTCGGGGGTAATTTGGATCAAATGACCGTACCTGCCGATCAACATGTACCCCCCGCTGCGTCCCAGAAGATAAGAGACGGTGATACCGCAAATGCTGCCGAAAAACGCCGAAGCAATGGTGGGCACTACGTGTAACTGACCTCTGAAGACAAGATACCCTAAGAAGGTCATTAGCGTTTCGTCCGGTATCGGCAATCCAATGATCCCGAACATTAGCAGGAAAAATATTCCCATATACCCGTATTCGGAAACCCACTGGAGTATAGTTTGCTCCAAAATTTGTCTCCTACCAAAGCCTGATAGTCGGAGCCCGTCCAAGACGTACTTATTGTGGACGGTTTAAAGGATGTCGCGACCCTACTTACAAAGCGAGAATGCCGCAAGCTATCAAATCTCTAAAGCGGGAAAAACCTTCAAGGAACTGTGGATGCGCGAGTGAAATTGGTCGGACCTCCCGTAGGTCATTGAGGTACAATGAATCAGGCCCTATATGAATTACTGCTATTACTCTGAGCTATCGTTTATTCCCAAGCGTTACCAGAACTACGGGCCTAACATCCGCAGGAAGCTTCAAGACTGAAGATAGTTCGGCGTCACGTATTCCACCCACCGTATTGCTCTCAAGTCCGAGGGCTCGGGCTTGCAATAATATATTCTGGTTAGCGTTCCCCGCCTCCATAACACCAAAATTAACTCCTCTTTCCGGTCCAGATGTAGCCTCGGCACGCTGGAAAGCTGATCCAATTATAACAGAAACCGGGGCCTTAGCTATCCAGGACTGACCCTTGCAAGCCAATGCCATTGGCTTGCGTACATCACCATCCATGATCTTTTCTAGCGCGTGGCGTTCGGCACGGTAGTGGTAAACACCTGCTGCAAGCTGCTGCACCGTGCCGTCGCCGCAGACAAGATACAATTCAATGGGATAAGTTTTCCGAGCCGAGGGTATCACTCTGAGGGTTGCGGAGGATACAGCGTCGACCGGAATTAGACCGTTTCCAGACCACAGGAGCTGGGAAACTTGAGCCAAAGTCAGGGGGGCAGATGAATAGCTTCTCGCCGTGGTTCTTGTGGCCAACGCTTTTTCGACGGAGACACTACCGTCTAAGATTGGACGAGGAAGGTTTATCTCATCAGCGCGGCTGGTCGTTCCAAGAAGGTTCAGAGTCAAGGTAAACATGATTATAATGAACAAGGATGGCAATGACGGGTTATTTTTCATGAAAAGGATACCTCCCTGTGGGCTATTTCCCGGATAGCAGCTATTTGGACCTTATATCAGCAAAGTTATCCCAGGTGAATTTTTATTATCTTGAGATCTGACAAAGCATTAACGTCCAAGGATTTCGATCAGGTAATAACACCTCCACTTTGGCGAGTCAGCTCCGGTTGGCACACCGGTGAACCATTACTAGTGGATAAAACTGGAAAGGGCTGATAGGGCCCGGTTAGATTGTCGTAGTTAATTCGTCAACCGATTCTTGATTTCACACATTCACTTCAACACAAAAGTTCTTTTGTTTACTGATACCAATGAAGGCGCCAACATTTATGGCCTAGTCACAACACAAAACGAACGGTAGGCTACTCTGAGACCTCGAATAGGAAACTTCGACACCAGCCTGGCCAACCACCACCGACAATTTTCATAGAAACAACTTTTTCTCTGAGCTTCTGTCTAAAGTCAAAGGAAGTATTATACTAGAATCATTGTCTGACTGAGGACT
>JBMFSZ010000156.1:0-7858 GCA_049967315.1 Desulfomonilaceae bacterium | reverse complement strand
CGGCGTATATTGAAACTGCCAATTTAACTACATATCCGCTTTTCATAATTGCCTCCGGGATGATAGTCTTGAGCTAGATGATGGCGCTACGGGTAAGCTCTCTCCCGCATACAATTAAAAAGATGCGCCCATAGATTTTAGGATTCTTTTGGAACCGTTTATAAGACTTAAAGAAAGGCGCCAGGCTCACCAGCTATCCAAGCAAAATTCTTTTATTACAGTCTACGAAACAAAAGGTCAACAAAAAATTGCATCAGATTGATCACTAATTGGGAGCATATACCACCCTACCAACTTCCTTCAATTCAATAAAGAATTAGATGAGTTTAGCAAGGACATGTGTTCCCATTACGGTTAGCACCATGGCAAATATCTGCTTCAATCTTTTGACTGGTAATCGATGAGCAAGTTTGGCCCCCAATGGAGCCGTCAAAACACTAGCGCAGACAATCCCGGCAAACGCGGGCAGATAGACATATCCTAATGCAAATTTAGGCAAACTCCCATCATGCCACCCTGACAGCATGTAACCAAGTGTTCCAGCCACAGCAATGGGGAACCCGATAGCGGCTGAAGTTCCTATGGCAATATGTCCCTTAACATTGCACCAAATCATAAAAGGGACGGACAAGCTACCACCACCAATGCCAACAAAGCTAGAAACAACCCCTATCAAATTCCCAACTCCAAACAGGCCCAGTTTACCGGGAAGACTTCTCGACGCGACGGGCTTTTTGTCCAGAATCATCTGAATGGCCACATAATAAAGAAAGATTACAAAAAAAACGCTTAACAGTGCTGTCGGCATTTTTGTGGCCACGCAGGACCCCACAAATGTCCCCAACAAAATTCCCAAAACTACCCCGCGAAAAATGTCCCAGCGTACGGCCCCAACGCGATTGTGAGCCATAAAACTGGAAACTGACGTGAGCATTATGCTTGCCATAGATGTGCCCAGAGCCAGCTTCATTATTTCCTGATGCGGCACCCCTTGTCCAGTAAAACAATACACAAGTGATGGTACAATGACTATTGCGCCCCCTATCCCAAGTAAACCGGCAAGAACTCCCGCAATGACACCCACCACCAGATAAGTTAAAATTAACGATACCATCTCAACTCCCGAAAAGAAAATGGCTCATCCAGTTGAGCCAGTATCTTATCATTCCGCATATCGACGATGTTCAAAAACCGAGCTTCAAATGTTGAAGGTTGTCCGTTTATCGACGGTTGGTCGGACACGTTTCAGAATATATACAAATTATGGGAAATCAAGACCAAGTTAAAACGTCTCATAGGAAAATGATGAATTTTTGTTGCGTGATTTTATGAATACACTGCCAAAAATTTGACCTAGGCTCTAAAAAGGACACCAGTGTTTTGATGAAAGGCAAGGTGACGGTGCTAGAAAGGACTATTCTTCAGTCTCGAACTACAGAAAAACCCACAAAATCTGCTGAAATGCGGGAGGAAATAAGAGAGATCCGTGTGTAACCCCTCAGTTATTCGCGGCAGAGATAGCGGGGATAAGTTGGCTTATAAATTCAAGGGTTCTAGATGTGGCTCTTTTACGGATGTGGGGCATTGGGGTCCTTTACTTTGTTGATGGTTGGAAAAAGAAGAGGGTTCACATCTTGTGTTGAATCGTGGGCCAGTGTGTCAAGCGCTGAGCATATTTGTTGTTCCGAATCGAAACCTCGCTTTCTGAGTGTACTAACCAAGGTCTGAAGTTTGCTTCTTGTTTCAGCCCCTGCGTCAGTTACAGATCTGAAGCTTATTTTACGAGCAATCACTGACGGTATTAAATCGCGTTCAGCCAGGTTGTATTCCGCAGGAACTCTCCTGTCTTCTGATCAATGATATAGCTAGATGTTGAGCCGGTTGGTTCATAGTGGCTTGTATTTCAGAGCGTATACCAGCGGCCTGAGCGTAAAATTTCACATCATCTGGCGGCTGTTTGCGTAACTTTATAGGTAAACCGGGTAAAAGGAATGACTACAGCTGTAAACGTGGAAACTTCCTCATTAACAGGGTACTCTTTTCCCAGAGCCTCCACATCTTTGAGCAAATGAGGGTATCAGTATTGAATCGCGCAAGGAACCTTGTTGTATCCGTTATTCCGATCCACAACCAAAGTTCCCTCCAAAGGGTCTTTAACAAAAACCGCCAGGGGAACCTGACATGATCTGTTCTTGCCAAATTGAAAAATGCTCAGATCCTCAGTTGCAAAAAGCCATACATACCCATTTTCCCCGATAGTGCGCCAACTAGTCTCGTCGGCATGCTTTACAGGAGCCTTTCCATATTGCTCGATCAGCTTTAGGGGAACATCCGCGAACAAGCGATCCACAGAACCTCGCAAACCCGCTCAATTGGAATACCATGGAGATAGCGCAAAGACACTCTCTTCCTTCCTGGTAGCCGGAAAAAACTTAGTAGCGTTAATTGGCCTAACATCCTCAGACTTAAATAAACTGACCTCTCATTATTCGTACCATCGTTCAAAACCGGCAGACATTGTCTCAACATCAAGGCTTCCAGTCATGTCTTCCATTTTGATGGATGGAAGAACCCAAGTGTAAATTATTGATTTCCGGACAGGGCCCGATGTATTAACCGAACTCCAAACCGGTAGCTTTGAAGATTTATCTGCGTAAAAACCGAAGAAGATTACATTGAGAACCTGGAAGAAATAAACAGACAACTGGCTTGTAGCCACAAGCTGAAGGATGGCCTACAGAATAGGCAAGTGAAATTCTAAAATTTCAATGGAAACTTCGCAAAAAAATCCATAAGACACAACCATGGACCGCTAGACTACAGCGATCATATTGTTCCTTGAGAGCCCGTGCATGCCGGGGACAGAGTGAATTTCCGAAACAGGGCGATATCATTCGGCCAAGGGAGGAAGGCTAGACTTTGGATAACAATCCTCCATTCATGAAAGCTACTGCGCGGGTTTCGGACCAATACTCTCTTTTGGGATTGAAGGCCATGAATCCAACGTGTCCCCCATGTTCGGGAACTTCGAGGATTAAGTTAGGATTTGCTTCCGCCTCCTCGTAGGGATAGCAATCGGCCGAAAGGAATGGATCATCGGCCGCGTTTATAAGTAAAGTAGGTACTGATATGTTTGGCAAAAACTGGCGACATGAGGCCTTTTCGTAGTAATCATACGCGTCCCTGAAACCGTGCAGAGGAGCCGTATACCGATCATCAAACTCTTTCAGGGTTCTGATTTTATCGTAACCTTTGAGATCAATTTTTTCAGGAGCCATCGAAGCCTTAATTTTGATCTTTTCGTGCAGCATTTTCAGAAATCTTTTCAGATAGAGTCGATTCGACCATTCACTTATCCGGTCCGAACTTGATTTAAGATCGCAAGGAACGGAAAACGTTACAGCCGCTTTAATAAAAGATGGTAAGTTCCTACCCCTTTCACCCAGGTATTTCAGGATCAAGTTCCCACCAAGGCTAAAGCCGACCAAAGCGATTTGGGAATACTTGGTGTTTTTTAACATGACGTGCTCAATAACGGTTTCGAGGTCACCCGTCTCGCCACTGTGATACATCCTCAGTTTTCTGTTGGGCTCCCCACTACAGCCTCTGAAGTTGAGAGCAAGACCATCCCAAGCCCCCTGGTTCAGTGTTTTTACCATACCCGTAACATAGGAGCGCGTGGAGTTACCTTCCAGGCCGTGCAAAACGATAGCCAGCCGGTCAGAATCAACGCTCGACCAGTCAAGATCAAGGAAATCCCCATCAGGAGTAATAATTCGCTCGCGCCAGTAATCCACTCCCTTCACTTTCCTGAAAAGTGTAGGGACTACTGTCTGGATATGGAGATTTGAACACAAAAAAGGAGCTTTGTAGCTGGATTGAACAATTACAGGCATCTATCGCAACACCATGTCCTTTCTGTTCCAAAGAATTCCGTCACTTCTTGCCATTCAATAGGGATTCCAGCGAAGCAAAAGGTTTATAGGATGATCTCGGTCCGTCGTCATCCTGAACATCTTCATCATCGAGATAGCGCTGATGTTCCATATCATGACAATAAATACAAAGAAGTTCCCAATTACTACCGTCAGATGGATTATTCTCATGATTATGGTCTTTGTGATGAACCGTTAGTTCACGAAGTTTTTTCCCGGAGAACTCCCGTCCACAGCGACCGCAAATCCATGGAAACATCTTTAAAGCTTTTTCTCTATAGGTCGTCTCGCGAAGCTCCTGGCTCCGCCGAGCCTCAGCGACAATACGGTCCAGGTTACCACCGCTAGTTTGCGGTTTTCGAAAAGAAACCATGTCCGCATACTCCATGTTTGAAATTTTAAGTATCTGTTCCGAAGTGCAGAAACTATAGCAATGGCCTTTTTACTAGTAGCAAAGATTCCAACTGCTTAAGCTGATCGACGTACCTGTCATCCGCCAAAATCGTCTGGCACTTGTCTAGCTCTACCATACCAGCAGCCAATTTCAGGGCAAAGTTGAAACAAGTATTTTCCCCACAAACCTTGCAGTTTGTTTTAGGGAGCAGACGATAAAGCTCCAAAGGTTGGAGGTTTTCGTGAGTGACATTGTCTGGAGTAATTTCAGCACGTTTAGCCCAGGTGTCGTTAACAATCTTGACCAGTTGATCGATTACCTTCTGAGCCTGCTCACGACTTTCAAGATGATCCGCTGCTAAACGGTCATGCCAGAACCCGACCTTGTGTTCATCGAGACGCCAGGAAAAAACTGGACCATCAGTATAATAGGTTCCACTTTTTAGCGACGCGTTCAGATAGGGAAGAACTTCCCTGATGTCTACAGGCAGATGCGCTATCGCCTCGTATTCAAAGACTTCTGCACTGTGGTCCGCTACTTCTATTTCTAGTTTGTATGATTCAATTAGCATTTAATCTCCTTATCAATTACGTCCGCCTCTAACCCGTCGGCTGTCGGCTCGACAAGGCTATAGTCCTTACATGCGACCTCTGCCTTTCCATTACTATGTTATATTATATCCTTATGGCAAAGTTAATAAGCCCAACAGGTTCAGCCCGGAGGAACAGAAATGAAAGTCCTGATGATTTCCGTAAATGCTGAGGAAGTTTATATGAGCACCTGGCCCCTGGGATTGGCATGCGTCACCGAATCTGTAAGAGCATCTGGCCACACGGTAAAATTTGTCGACCTCATGGGCGCTGACGACCTTTTAGGCGTCACAAGAGAGTCGGTAGAAAATTTCAATCCTGATGTTATCGGGATATCGGTTCGTAATATAGACAGCCAGAAAATGACCGCACAAAAATTTTTCCCTGAAACAGCCCGTGATATAGTGGCTTGTTGCAAATCAATCACTCCAGCGCCGATCATATTGGGTGGAGCGGGCTACAGCATTTATCCCGAGAGTCTTCTAGATTACCTGCAAGCGGATATGGGTATACAGGGAGAAGGGGAAACCCCGTTCGTACAAGCAGTTGAGCGGATTGGCAAAGGGGCTAGTCTGGAAGGTGTTCCAGGACTATATATTTCTGGAAGGGGGATGAGAGGGCCCAGGCGCTTCGAAAAAAACCTGGACGATTTACCACTGCCCGATGTTCCCTGGTTTGCTGGCTCGGTTCCAAAAAACGGGGACTTCTGGATGCCTGTTCAGACACGTCGAGGTTGTCCTATGGGCTGTTCCTATTGTTCCACGGGGTCTATTGAAGGCCGTCTGCTCAGGAAACGCTCTCCACGGAAGGTAGTTGAATGGTTGCAGCGATGGTGTGAAGTAAACGTTGATCAATTTTATTTCGTTGACAACACATTTAATCTACCACCAGATTATGCCCGAACATTATGCCGTGAGATGATCGCGTCCGGTTTGAACCCGTCATGGCGTTGCATAATTTATCCCACGGGAGCCAACGAAAATCTGGTCACTTTGATGGCAGAAGCAGGTTGCAGAGAGGTTTCCGTGGGATTCGAAACCGGCTCCACCCTAATCCTGAATTCGATGAACAAGAAATTTACAAATGATGATGTTCGTTACACATGCGACATTCTGGCAAAGCATGGGATAAGGCGAATGGGATTCTTGCTCCTCGGTGGTCCAGGAGAAACCAGAGAAACTGTAATGGAAAGTCTTGAGTTCGCTGACTCCTTGAATCTTGAATCTCTAAAACTCACTTTAGGAATTCGCATATATCCTCAAACCAGCCTTGCCGAAACCGCAGTGCGGGACAAATTGATAGCGCCAGACGATGATCTGTTGATGCCAAGATTTTACATGGTTCCAGGCCTTCAAGAGTGGCTCACGAAGACTGTGAATGAATGGATGTCTACACGGCCAAACTGGATAAGCTAGCAGGTGGTTTCTGCTTTTTGATAAACTGACCTAACATGCCCCTTCATCCCCAGATTTAACACTGCACTAGCGTACTTCTAATAAAACCCTCACAAAAAAGCCGTTAAATCTAAAAAGTTCAATTTCCCGAAGATCTAAACCATAGGAGTAAAAATGAGCTTTCGAAAAATCCTGTTGGCGAGTTTTTTGGTTGTAATCGCAGGTATGGGAGTTTCTTCCGCCAAAGAAGAGGGGGTAAACAAGAACGGCCTCGTTTCGTTAACAGGCGCAGGAGCTAGTTTTCCTGCCCCTTTATACACCAAATGGTTCAAGGACTATCATTCCAAGAATACTAACGTGCAGGTAGATTATCAATCGGTTGGAAGTGGAGCCGGCATTAAAAACTTCATTAACAGGACGGTGGATTTTGGAGCCAGTGACGCCGCCATGACACCGGAAGAAATTGCCAAAGTTAAAGGGGGCGCTCAACTGCTACCCATGACGGCAGGGAGCATCGTCATTTCCTACAACCTTAAAGGTGTGCCTGCGTTGAAACTTAGCCGTGAAGCTTACTCAGGGATATTTCTGGGAAAAATCAAAAAATGGAATGACCCCTTAATCGCTAAAACCAACCCGGGCGTAAAACTTCCCGACAGTACGATTCACGTCGTGGTTAGAGCGGACGCGAGTGGCACTTCCTACGTTTTTTCGAAGCACCTCTCTTCAATTAACAAGGAATTTGCAAAAAATCCTGGGTTTGGCACGATGCCCAACTGGCCTGTTGGCACTAAATCTAAAGGGAACGAAGGTGTAACAGCTAGCATTTTAACTACGCCTGGGTCCATTGGCTACCTCGAATATGGCTACGCAAAAGGTCAGAATCTGCCCATGGCTTCGCTGGAGAATCAAGCGGGAAAACTTGTTGAACCTACGATTGAGTCCGCCCAAGCGTCTCTGGCTTCTGTCAAATTACCGGAAAATCTTGTCGCATGGCTACCTGACCCGCCAGGAGAAAAATCCTATCCAATTGTTACCTACACTTGGATTCTCTGTTACAGGGAATGTAGCGATCCCCAAAAACTGGAAGCTTTAAAGAACGTGTTGGAATACGGGATGACGGAAGGCCAAAAGAACAGTGAGCAACTTGGTTATGTTCCTTTACCTGAAAATGTAGTTATCAAATTGAAGGCCGCTCTCAACAATATTCGCTCAAAATAGCCGGAATTTTTAAACATTCTGGGAATGAAAATGCAGGACCAAATTGGCGAAAGGCGGGCGTTGGCACGACCACCAACCCCTCGGGAAAACTTAGGTAGCAGATTTTTTGTTCTTGCAACCTATTTATTTGCCTGGCTGACAGTCATATTGGTCCTGTACATCGTGATTACTATCGGTGTGCAGGCAGCCCCCGCAATAAAAGATTATGGAGCGGCATTTCTGACCGGAACCACCTGGGATAATAACAGGCATCAATATGGCATTCTCCCCTATATCTGGGGGACCATCTACAGTTCTTTGCTAGCTTTGGGCCTCGGTTCATTCTTC